>JAUXBO010000014.1 GCA_030619345.1 Candidatus Zixiibacteriota bacterium
GGACATGAAGACACCGGTGCTGGCCATGATCGGTGGCATTTTTGCGCCTCCCGGCAAACGGATGGGGCATGCCGGAGCGAGTGGCGAGGGCAGGATGGGCACGGCGAAAGAGAAGTTGGAGATGCTGGCCGATGCTGGTGCGCATCCTTGTAAGACTTTCCTTGACATCCCGGAGACGCTTGAGAAGCTGGGTGTCTGATTCCAATTGTCGAAACCGCAGGGGTTTCGACCTACATCGGCTCATATATGGTCGGGACTCTCTGAGCCCCGACCTTTTCTTTTCTGTCAGATGCTCTATTTGGTCGCACTAGTATCTCTTACATTGTGTTGTGGCGAAATGGGTTCGTTTTGCCAGAAAAAAGTATCACGTGGTGGATTGGTGATGAATTGGAACTTGGTGGGGTGCGTTCCTGAGAATGTAAATCTGATCGTATCGGATTCATGAGTTCCATACTGATGCATCGCTTACAGATTCAGCAGTGGTTTGGGGGCGGAAGTGGGGGGGAGATGTCGAATCCACTGACAGCTTCTGTCAAAGGTGCGGCGACATGTTAAATGGGCTTGCCCATCGTCGATGTTTTGAACTATATTGATGGTAAATTGTGGGAAGCAAGAGAGCGGGACAGAAAAAGTTTGGCCGAAGAAGTAGATGAGGGAGAAAAGAGTTGGCTAAAGTAGAATCAACAGGTGACGAACGGATTGTAGCTTATGTCGACATTTTGGGATTCAAGAATCTATTAGATTCGTTCGACGAGTCTCTTGCCAAAATCAGAAAAGCCTTTGACGAGACAATCAATCGCACATTGAAATTTGCAAAGAGCCCGGAGCTGGAAGAGTCTAGTGTAAGGGTCTTCTCAGATTGTATCTATGTCAGTGGTCCGAGGCGTTCAGAGGTTTTGTCTTTCTTAGTAGCGGTTCTAGGGTCGATTCAACAGATGTTGGCTCTGCACGGCGTGTTTGTTCGCGGTGGGATTGCTTCAGGTCGCCACTTTGAGTCTGAGGACATTCTCTTTAGTGTCGGCCTCCAGCATGCTTATAAACTGGAGACTGAAGCCGTCTATCCGCGCATAATAATTGATGAATCACTAAAAGAGTTCATCGACGAGAAGTTGATGCAAGGAGTGAAGTCGGAGTTGCGGTTTCGTGTATTGCGTGCTCCAGATGATTTCTTGTTCATAGACTACCTGGGTGCAGTATTGAATGAGTGTTTTGAAGATTTTACAATTATAGCTGTGATAGCCGATCACAGGGCTCAAGTTCTAGATCAAGTTGAGAAATTCGAGAGAAATACTCGGATATTAAACAAGTATAGGTGGGTGGCAGACTACCACAACTACATAATTGATAACCTTGCACCTACGCTTTGCAAAGACCGGCATAGTCTTCTATCGGAGATGGTAGAATTGAAGATTTCCGCCGAAGATGATTTCCCCTGGTTTTCCACATCGATCGGATAAATACTGAAGTGGCTAAGTGCATTAATCTTTTGAAAAGGGGAACACCGGGCAATACGTGGAAACGAGTTGTCGAAACCACAGGGGTTTCGACCTACGAAGACCTACAAAGGCAATCGCGTTTGAGAGAATCACCCTTCGACAGGCTCAGGGTGACTTGATATTGCTTTTTTGTTGCCCTTTTGTTGCCCGTCCCCTAAACTCACGGGATGGAAAAGTATCAGCATGAAATAGCGGCGAAAGTGTATCGTGGGGATGGAATCGAAGCGATGCACTACGCCTCGATAGCAGTGGTCAACCAAGGAGGGGAGTTGACGCACTATCTCGGTAATCCGGAACTGGTCACGATGGCACGGTCATCGATAAAACCATTCCAACTGCTGCCACTCATCACTACCGGAGCCGCCGACAAGTTTGCGTTCCAGCCAAAGCAGTTGGCGATCATGTGCGGCTCGCACAATGGAACCAACGACCACAAGGCGCTGGTCAAATTTAATCTCGAAGCGATTCGTTGTTCCGCCTCTGACTTAAAATGCGGGGCGCACCGACCCATTTATATGGAGGATGCAGGCAGGTACCCGACGGATGGGGAAGACAAAGACCCGTTGCGGCATAACTGCTCCGGGAAGCATGCCGGGTTTCTGGCGTTGGCCAAGCATCTCGATGTCGACGTGGCCGACTATCTAAAGCCGGAGTCAAAAGGGCAGCAGTTGGTTAAGCAGGCGGTGGCGGACTACTGTGAGTATCCTTCGGAGAAGATGCAATTGGGGACGGATGGATGCAGTGCGCCGAATTTCTCATTACCAATCTGCAAGCTGGCCAATGCTTTTCGGAAGCTCGCCTCGGGAGACGGGGCAACTGATTCTACTAGGGCTGCTATTGGACGAATAAAGGGGGCAATTTGCGCCTTTCCGGAGATGGTTAGCGGCGAGGGACGGTTCGATCTTGACTTAATGCGCTCTTTTCCTGATAATATAGTATGTAAGGTTGGCGGCGAGGCGATTCAAGCTATGGGCCTGACCGACCCACAAATAGGGATCGCCATAAAGGTGCACGATGGAAGTTTTCGGGCGCTCGGTGCGATTTGCGTTGAGGTCCTCAAGCAGTTAGGGATTGTGAATTACCTGAGTTATTTTCCGCACCTTGAGCGACACGCCGAACCGGAAGTGAAAAACAGCGCCGGACTGATTACCGGCACGATAAAGGCAGAATTTGAGTTGAGAGAGGCATAGCCTCCGGACGGTATAACCGTTATGATTAGACCAACCAACAAAACTACCATACACCTCGGTATGAGTTACCATCGCCGACGTATCAAAGACCTTCCCTAATATCAAACTCCTTTGCAACGCTTTTATTAATTGTTCAATCCCAAAGGAGGAATCATGTCTCGTAAACGCCAACCGGCGGAACCGTATCGTATAAAATCGGTCGAACCGATTAAGCTGCTAAATAAAGTCCAACGTGAGCAGCGACTCAAAGAAGCCAACTATAACGTGTTCAAGATAGATGCACCGGATATCTATATTGATCTGCTGACCGATTCCGGCACGACGGCGATGTCTAACAGACAGTGGGCGGCGCTGATGCTCGGCGATGAATCTTACGCCGGGGCGACCTCGTTCCGCAGGTTCGAGCGGGTGGTCCGTGAACTAACGCAGAAGAAATTTGTGATTCCATGCCACCAGGGAAGAGCGGCTGAAAATTTACTTTTTAGTACGATGCTAAAACCGGGGCAATTCGTACCCAATAACACCCACTTTGACACCACTCGGGCGAATACGCTTCATAAAGGCGGCATTGCTGTCGACCTTCCCTGTCCTGTGTCGACTTCCGATGAAATTCTCAATTTCAAAGGGAATATGGATATAGCGCAACTCGAAGAATTCCTAATCAAGCACGGTCCCGAGAAGATACCGCTGGTGATTATGACGATCACCAACAACTCGGTCGGCGGTCAGCCGGTCTCGATGAGAAATATTCGGGAGACCTCGGAGCTATGCAAATCGCACGGCATTCCGTTCTTTTTTGACTGCGCCCGTTTTGCGGAGAATGCTTTTTTCATTAAGCGGGACGAACCGGGTTATTCGGACAAGACTATCGAAGAGATTGCGCACGAGATGTTCAGCTATTGCGACGGCACGATGATGTCAGCCAAAAAAGATGGCCTGGCGAATATCGGTGGGTTTATCTCGATCAATGATGGGGATTTGTATCGCCGACTGACGGAATTGTTGATCGTGGTGGAAGGTTTCCCGACTTACGGCGGGCTGGCAGGACGCGACCTTGATGTTCTTGCGGTCGGTCTGCAGGAAGTACTTGATTTTGATTATCTGGATTTCCGAATCGATCAGGTGAAGTATTTCGGTGAGAAGATTAAAGCGGCCGGTATCCCGATTGTTGAGCCGACCGGTGGTCATGCGGTTTTTGTCGATGCCGGTGCGTTTCTGCCGCACATTCCCGCCCACCAATTTCCGGGACAGGCATTGGCCTGTGCCTTTTATCTTGAGGGGGGCGTACGCGTGGTTGAGATGGGATCGTTGATGTTTGGCGGAGTCGATCCGAACACGGGCAAAAAGTTCACAGCCTCAAGAGAATTGGTGCGGATGGCGTTGCCGCGTCGGGTGTATACTAATTCGCATCTTGATTATATCGCCGAGGCGGCTGAGAATATCGTCGCCAACAAGGACCAGCTAGCTGGTTTTAAGATTGTCAGTCAGGCAGCTTTATTAAGACATTTTACCTGTGACCTGCAGATGTTGAGCCGGGAAGAGGTGGGGGTGGAGTAGGCTACTCCCGCTAGGATATTGCACAGTTTCACCTGCTGAGACGTCCAAGTCCTGGCAGGTTGGAGTAATCTGCCGCCAAAGAGAGAGTTTAACGAGCAGAAATCAGCTAATTTCTGCGAAATTGTGTGAAATTCGGTTCAGCCTTTGGTCAAGCTGAGAGTCCCGCAATTCCTGATGGGCTCAGCGTGGTCGCTATAAGTAAGTGTAAGGCAATAGCTTAATTAGGTGAGAGAGCTGGCGATGGCCAGTTGGCCCGGAAATTGCAGTACCTGCAGTGTTAAAGTAGTTTCCCGACTTGACAATAAAAGCGGGAACTTTATATTCACTAAGGATTTATACAGATATGGAGGACAGTATATAGCATCTCGGTTAACTGGAATCTGGCGTTAAGCCAGGACAAATGAACAACTTAATTTGTCGGCCCTAAAACCGTTGCTGTATTATGTCCGGTTCGGGGCCGGGTAACTGACCCGGTTCGAATGAAAAAAATGCTGTATAACATCTTAATCGTATCTCTTTCAGTCTTCCTGATAAATCTGGAGAGCTTTGCATCTGATAAGTCAGTGCAGTTGCTTTCGTTTTCGGACAGAGGCGTTCAATTCTCCGTTAATGTTAGCCCGGAAAAGCTGATTCCACGAACAGTAGATAAATCAGTTACACTATATTCTCATACGGTTACAGTGGCGATTCCTGTCGGTGCAAAAGTCGAGTTAGTGTCCGTGCAAGGATACGACCGGCAGTTGTTGAAAAACAAGAGCCTGGCGCAATCCTCGGTGCTGTCTTCGTTTGGTCTGGCAGCTCTGGGTCAACCGTTCATCGTGCGCGGTCGACAACTGGTCAACGTGGAACTGTTTCCGATTACGTCCTCCGGGTATTATGCAACAATAGAGATCGCATTGCGATTCACAGGTGGCAGTTCAGTCAGTACCAGCACAGCTGTCCCCGATCCTCATTTTGACAAGCTGTTGTCCAAAGTAGTAATGAATTTTGAGCAGGCACGTGATTGGGCAGCGCCGAGGCCAATTGCCGCAAAGTCAGCCATTGCGGTTAATCCGTTCGGAGAGTCTTCGGACTGGTTTAAGATTTCGGTTCCGAAGACGGCCATATACAAAGTTACCGGATCAGCACTGAGTGCTGCTGGCCTGAACCTCAGCGGGCTAACGTCTTCTTCAATTCGTGTTTTCAACGGTGGTGGATTACCGCTACCAATTGACAACAATCTCGTCCGACCAGAATTTGAGGAGATCGCTATCTCAGTGGTTGATGGTGGTGACGGACGCTTTGATGCTTCCGATTACTTTATTCTTTTTGGCGAAGGGGTTGATCGTTGGATTCATGCTCCGTCGGATAGCTTTATTAATAATCCGTACACGACCGACAATTGCTATTGGTTGAGTACGTCGCCGTCTATTAGCGGAGTTCCGCGCCGAATGGCGAATGTCAACTATACCGGTCCGACCCCCACGACCGTGACCTCTTTCCGCCGATTTGTCCACACCGAACGGGACGAAATGCTTCAGCGGTACTATAAAGGGGAGATATATGACTATTACAATTGGTTCTGGACTGACCAGTCATCGCTGACAATTCATGCTTCGACTCCCGGTGCGATCAGCGGGACAGTGTCTAATTTATTCTTAGCGGGAAAGACATTTGGTACTCATATGTCGCTATTTGTAGGCGGCATACCGGCCATAAACAAGAATTGCGATAACAATCGCTGCACTTTTTCCAGTCTCTCGGTGAGAGACGGGCTGACCCAGCTTGTTATCAACCAGAGTGGGAATAGCAATATCCCTCCGTATTTTGATTTCGCCGACATTGCCTATACCAGTACGCTGCTTCCTCAAGGGGAGAGAATAGATTTGACTCTGGGTACGCTTGATGGTGGGGCGAGACTTAATATTATCGATAACTTTTCGGGATCGCCGACCGTTCTTGATGTTACCGACGGCGCCGCTCCGCGCGTGATAGCTTCGGTAATAAGATCCGGCGGGCTTCTGGCTGCTTCGGCTGACTTTGCCGCCTCGAATTACAGTCGTCTGTTCGTGGATACGCTGGCAACGGATATGGAGATTGCTATGGTGACTACGACGGACCTGAGAAGCAATTTGTCTCAAGTTGACTACCTGATAATTGCGCCGGATCAATTCCGATCAGCGTTGCAGGAATATGTTGATTATCGGAGTGGCAGCTACCGTAGTTGCTTTGTCAGTGTCGAAGATATTCTGGACAATTTTTCTTTCGGTCTTTATGATCCAGCTGCTATTCGTGATTTTTTGCACTTTGCCTATGATAATTTTGCTGCCCCAGCCCCGACGTATGTTCTTTTTGTAGGGGATGGCAGTTACGATTTTATGGATATCCACCAGACGGGACAAGAGAATTTCGTTCCACCCTTCGTCCATCCGGCGGACACACAGCGATTTTATTCCGATGACAACTTCGTATATTTTGGAGCTTACGGTCTTCTCGACGGAGATACTTCGTATGTACCTGCTAATCCATCGGCGGATCGCGGTTACGATATGATAAGCGCTCGCTGGCCGGTTTCCTCAGAGGAGGAGATTGCGATAATAATCGGCAAAATCAAAAGTTATGAGAGCAAAGAAAATCGAGGAGCCTGGCGTTCCAAAGTAACCGTGGTGGCCGATGATGAGTTTGCTGCCGGAGCGTACAACGAAGCGATTCACACGGAGCAGGCGGAGATTCTGCAGAAAGATCATCTGCCGGGTCAATTTGAAAACGATAAAATATATTTGTGGGATTATCCGAGAGTCGGGAGCAAACGGCCCGGTGTCAACGATGCGATTGTCGATGCCTTCAACGACGGCACCCTGTTGATCAACTATGTCGGTCACGGAAACCCTGATCTTTGGGCGCATGAGCATGTTTTCACGCGCAACGAGGACCTTCCGCGACTCGACAATGAAAATAATCTGCCGCTCGTTTTTACAGCTTCGTGTGAAATTGCATTTTTCGATGATCCAGAACGTGAGGGAATGGCCGAAGATTTACTGACCCTGCCCAACGGAGCGGTCGGGGTAATTTCCGCCACGCGTCGCGTTTACTCGGGGCCAAACGCCGATCTTAATCGAAAAGTATTTGATGTACTTTTTGGTGAGAGAAAGATTAGCATTTGCGAAGCTCTGTATATGGCCAAACTGCAGCGGCAGTATTTGGGATCAACCGTTCCCCATAGAGTGGGCAACGATCAGGCGTACCTCTACTTCGGCGACCCGCTCATGAGATTAGGGATTCCTGAATTTGATCTGATGTTCGACAGTTTGCCTGACAGCATAATGGCGCTATCGCCGTATACGGTTTTTGGCCGCGTGGTTGACAGCAATGGAACGACAGTCGTAGGCGATGGAGAACTGTTTGTCAGGGCTTTTGACACTGATCGTCGTCGCAAACATTATGTGATCGACACGCCCAATCCTTCCAATCCTCCTTTGGATAGTGTCGAATATTTCGTAAACGGTCCCTCAATATTCAGGGGCTCGGCCTCGGTTATCAGCGGGGAATTTCAGTTTACATTTATTCCCCCGCTCGATATTGCATACGGTGGCACGGGTGCAAAAATATCGGGTTACACTTCGGTGGGAACGAGCGACGGATTCGGGGTCGCCGATAGTTTGGTGGTCTCGCGGGTGATCTTGCCCGTTACTGATTCTGCCGGACCAGAAATCACTTTTTCGGTCGTGAATCGTAAAGATTTTATCAGCGGCGATTTTATCGCACCCGGCGATGAACTGCAGATTGACCTGACCGACCCGATAGGCATCAATCTTACCGGTGGAATTGGGCACGGGATAAGTCTTGAAATTGATAGCAAATCTGACAATCTGGAAGATTTGACTGAACTGTTTCAGTATGATCTCAATAGTTACAACAGTGGTTCTCTTATTTATTCTATAACAGATATGGAGCCGGGCTTACATCAGTTCAAGGTTAAGGCCTGGGATAACGCTAACAACTTTTCGACCGCCCAGTTTTCTGCCGAAGTTGTGATCTCTTCCGTTATGGCTATCAGAGAGCTATTGAATTATCCGAATCCGATGGCGGATTCGACAAGATTTTCTTATTATCTGACTCAGCCGGTCAGATCATTTTCACTGGAGATTTTCACTCTGTCCGGTCGAAAGATTCGGTCCTTCAAGCAGATAGGACGAAGGACGGCCGGGTATTATGACGATATTGTATGGTATGGCGATGATTTTGCCGCCGATCGCGTTGCTACCGGAGTTTACATTTTTAAGGCAGAAGCGATTGGTGAAAGCGGCGACCTCGCCACCGAGTCCTTTGGTAAATTAGTGTTGATTAACTAAATACAGGAGCATTTATGCTGTTGCGCAAGTTTCTTCTGAGTTTCCTTGTTCTTTCTCTCGTCGTCACGCTTGTCCCTGAAATCCGGGCGGACATCTCCAACGCCGCCGTTCTCTTTCTGAGAATTGCTCCCGGTTCGCGGGCTTCGGCTATGGGAGATGCCTATGTGGCTATTGCTGACGATGCCACCGCCACCCACTGGAATCCAGCCGGATTAGGCGCCTATCCGATAGCCTCAAGCTGGCGTGAGATTTCCATACCGGACAATCTCGGCGCTCCAGCCTTTGATGAGAACGGCGACCCACTGCCGATGTCATCGACCAGTATGCGGGCTTTCGCGGCGCTCAAGAGTGGGTCAGGGAGCGATTACCAGGCGTATGATCTGTGGGTACTCACCGATCAGGGTCTGGCGAGGTATGATAATAAAGAGTGGCACTTTGAAGAGGTCTTCAATACCAAAACTGATCAGACCATTCAGTCTATTGTTGCTTCTTATTTCGGTATTGAGGACGAAGAACAGATTGCCGGTATGGCCACACGAGTGGCCGCGCTTAACAGCAAGAGGACCAAGGATCAGGTAATAGCGCTCAAAGACTCAATTACCGTTTTGGTCCCGGAAGATTATTCATTACGCGAATCAATGCTCGGTTATCTCGACAGTCTGGTGGTTTCATACGACGAAGCCAGGATAAACTGGGAGAAGTTTGAGACAATCGAGAAGGAAATTACGGAGGGCCTCAAAGAGGACGATCTCAGTGAAGGGGAGTTGGACCAGATCAATTTCGCGGTTGAAAAAGCGAGAAATCGGTTCATCCCGGAAGAGATCACGATGCCATATAGTATTCTCTTTTCAGGGCAGCCCAATTGTATTGCTTCGACCAAGAAAGAATTACTGATTGGAACGGCTAACGGCCTGGTAGTTTTTAACGGCAAACGCTGGCGGGTTCTAACCACCAAGAACGGTCTGCCGGCCAATAAAGTCACCAGTATTCATGCCCTCGACGATGAGGCGTATATTGGGACAGATCGCGGTGTGGCCGCCTTTGCCGGGCTTGAAGCTACGGTACTGGCCGACAGTACAATTCTGCCGGCTGGCAAGGTTGTTGCAATTTCCGGCGTCGATGCCGGTGATATCTGGGCTGTGGTTGGAAATGATCTGTTTCACTTCGACGGCACCCATTGGCTGAACAGCATGGCCTATACGGTGGGAATCGACGACAGTCCCGAGGTGATCGCCTCTAAATTCTCAATGTATGGCAGCAGCGTGGAAACTAATCTTTATATGGATAAGATGGTTGCGGTCAATGAGAAGTATCTGCAACTGACAGCTGTGGTCGCCCAAGAGCCTGATTCAAATATGGTTGCAGACACAATTACTATGACTGATGAAGTGACGACAGCAACTGACGTTGACAGCACGGAGGTGGCAGACGAGACTGCCGAAATCATGGAGCCGCCTGCTGTTGAAGTTACCACGGAGGTAGAGTTCGATCTGAATGCTGCCTTGCAGCCAGGTAACAGTGTTAGAGTTCCGTATTGTGCCGGAATCAAAGGAGAGATCCGTGACTTGTATGTAGACCGTGACGGACGGATTTGGCTTGGTACTGAGTACGGTATCTGGATGTTTTCCGGCAATCGCTGGGTTTCTCCCGGTTATCGTGAGGTGACAGTCGAGGAAGGGCAGACTCTGGCTAGTCTGGTCGATGCAAAGAAACATTATGGTCCGGAAGATGCTTCGGAATATAAGAACGTGCTGGTGGCCATAAACGACATCAGCGGTGACAAGATAAGCGTAGGACAGAAGCTCAAAGTGTACCGCAATCCGGCCGCTATGCCGGTTAACTCGGTGGCCGGGATGTCTGGTTCGATATATTTTGCCACTTCCGGTGGCCTGTTGGAGTTTGACGGTGAACGCTGGCGGCGGGTTGATTTGAAAGAACTTGCCCGAAGTAATGTTATTGATATTGACATCAAAGATGATGAACTCTGGTTTGCCGATGAGAACAAGATCGTTATCAAGGCCAACGGACGAACCGAAATATCGTTTATGCATGTCAATTGGCTGCCTGAATTGTCCGACGATTTGTATTACGAGTTCTTGTCGGTGGTGGCTAACAAAGAGGGGCTGGGTACTTTTGGCGGAAATGTCACGTATATAACTTATGGTGTAATCAATCGTACCGGTGAGGCGGGACAGGCTTTGGGGACTTTTGAGGCCTTTGATATTGCTTTAACCGGATCGTTTGGAACTTCGCTAACGGACAAACTCCGTGGCGGTGTCTCAATGAAGATTATTTATTCTCATCTGGCTAGTCAGGGGGCCGGTGCCGAGCAGGGAACGGGTACATCGACTGGTTTTGCCGGTGACCTGGGCCTTTTATATGAATGGACACCGCGTCTGAATCTTGGTCTGGCGATAACCAATATCGGCCCCAAGATGTCGTACATTGACGCCTCTCAGGCCGATCCGTTGCCGACTAACCTGGCGCTTGGATTCGCCTACAAGGTTTTGCGCTCAGACTACTACCAGCTCATGGTAACGGGTGAAATTAATAAAATGCTGGTTGGACTTGACGATGGTTTCGATGAGTTCAAGACATCTGAAGGTGTGATTCTCAATGGCGGCGCAGAATTTTCATATGCGAACTTGATTGCTTTGCGCGGAGGATATATTTTCGATGATGAGGGACAGGTCAAAACGGTGAGTTTGGGTGTCGGTCTGCGACCGATAGACAAGATTCGTTTCGACTTCTCCTATATCCCCAGTAACGATGAAGTCGTTTTGGGTAACACATTGAGGATGTCTATTGCCTTCCTGCCGTAGTGCAGGAGAAAGGAACTTCGAATTCAAAATCGGATTTTGACTCTGTTGTCTGTCTGGCTGTTGGCGGCTTCGGTCGCAAGCGGTGCCGATGGAAAACTCATGATCGGGCAACGTAGCGCGCGCACTGTAACGGCCGGTGAAAGAAAAGTAATTCACCGTTGTCTGACGCCGCCGACGTCCGAGAGAATATCGCTCCCGTTGGATCGGGATAAGCCGTGGTCGTTGCCCAATAAACCTCTGGCCGCCGGATTTACCCGTAACGTCCATATTCTCGTCCTGCGATATAACTTTCAACTTGAACAGACGGACAATCCTAATACTACCGGCTTGGGGAATATGGATTTGTCGAATGATTCGGCTGCATTTTTCAATGAAAACGGCCATTTTATAGATCCTTCGCCACACGATTCAGCCTTCTTTGACGCCCATATGAAAGCTTTGGGTTTCTACTATGATAAAGTATCCGAGGGGAAACTGACTCTAACGTGGGATATTTTTCCGCCAGCAAGAGACTCGGTCTATCAATTGCCACGTGAAATGGGACACTACGGTGCTTGTATCGACACACTTTCTGAAGACGAAGCGCTCCCGGCCATAGTGCATGGACTGGAACGGTATTTCATCGACTGTGTCCGTTTGGCTGATACCGTGTCGCCGGAAATTGATTTTTCAGCTTACGAATCTTTCTTCCTGTTCCATGCAGGAGCAGATCAGCAGAACAATATCGGATTTCCGAACACTTGCTCGGATCTCTTCTCGGGCTTTATTCGCTTTGGAGATTCGATCCAGGCCGATGACGGAACCATTTTTCTCGGCGGCATATCGGTAGACAATGATTCGACCAAAATTCGCACCGCCCTTATGATGCCGGAGACGGCCAGCCAGGATAATCGAGCCACCGCTCTCAACGCTGTTATTGCCCATGAGTTTGGACATCAGCTTGGGTTGGTCGATCTTTATCGGACCGGCGCTTTTCGTACGCAGCTTGGCGATTTTGCCCTGATGGATAACAATGGTTTTGGGACAGGTATTGAATTTGCAGGCTTTACGGTTGGCCAAACATTTGGTGTCAACCCGGTATTTCCATGCGCCTGGTCACGGGCTTATCTTGGATTTGTTGATGTGGTGGAGTACCGTCAGGGGAGCAATATACGACTGGTGGCGGCCGAAATTGAATCTGAAGGGATAAAGGTCGCCCGGATACCGATCTCGGACGATGAGTATTATCTGATTGAAAATAGGCTGCAAGAAATTGATAACAAAACAACATATATGATTGCCGATCCGGTCACTTCGGTGATTTGGGGACCGGGTGATACAACCAAAACATTGACGGGTGAGTACGATCACCTTATGGGTGGCTCGGGTGTGATAATATATCATGTCGATGAGTCGGTCGCGCGGGAAGACTGGGGAGCGAATTATGGCGTCAATAACTTCTATGACAACCAACTTCAGCTTGATTCGCAGCGGAGGTTTGTAAGACTTGTTGAGGCCGACGGAATCGTAGATTTTGGAGGTTACTATAATGCCGGTTTTGGCAGCGATGAAGATCTGTTTCGCGACGATCGTAACGACAAATTCACGCCAAACACAAATCCTCCTTCGATTGATAATACCGGAAATAATACTCACATCTATATAACTGACATCACCCGCGACTCGATGTTGGTCGGGTTCAGTCACGTGAAAGTTGATTCGGTTATATTTTTCGACGTTCGCACCGACGGTCTGGTTGAGAATTTTCCCGTCAGGGTCGGCTATCCGATACCGTCATATTTTGATTATCCGATAATTGTTGGTGTTGATACCGTTTGGACCAGACTCCGTGGTGTGTCTGTGATAGCCGACGATCTTGATAGAGACGGTATTAACGAAATCATTGTTGGCTCCAACGCGATTGTATCAGTATTTGGCACAGACGGATTGCCGTTTATTCTACAGCATTCCAACTGTAGTCCGTGGATAACGTATGTTGACAATTCACACTCAAGGTTCGATGGTGCAGATACAAACTTCGTTAATCCCGTTTTGTATGGCCGAGATACGGCGGCGATAGTTCCCGCTTATTTTGTTGCCCCGCATTTTATAACAGCCGGTCCGGTCACGGGTGACTTCGGGCAAACAGCCAATATGAAAATGGTCGCGGTCGGTTATCCATCGACCGTCGACAGTGGCGAAGTTGCTCTGCACATTCCGGCTGATGTCGATACCGATGCGCTGGCCGATCAATACTATGTGTTCCCGACCTTCGGCTGGCCGGTGCAGCTTCTGTTTGATGACATTCTCTATGCTGTGACAGACAAAGGCATGATATATCGTAAATCGGTCTGGGATACACTGCCGCCAGAGATCATTGATTTGGCTACTGACTCAATTTACGGCGCTTGCCGATTGGGCGATGGGCTGGTCGTTCTCGGGCAGCGGGGCGAGTCTGCATATTTGTCGATTATAGTCGGCACCGATAGTTCATCATGGCAACTTCCCATGGTGTGCAATATGAACCCGGTGATTGTCGATTTGGATCAGGATCAGCTTCCCGAAGTAGTATGTGCATCACAGTCTGGCGATCTGGTCGTGGTAACCATTGACACGACCGGAAGTGGCTCACCACTATTTTCAATCTATGATAGCAAACAGACCGGTCACGAATTTACTGCCGACCCGATAATTGGGGATATTGATCTCGACGGGCATCCAGATATAATTCTCGGTGGCTTTGGAACAGTATATGCATTCGATGACAGGCTGCTTGGTAAACTTGATTATCCGAGACAGATTGATGATCGTTTTCCCGAAGACGCCGTTTTGGCCGCTCCGATTATTTGCGAACTTGATGGCCGCACTAAACCGGAATTGATCTTTTCGACTTTCGAGGGGAATCTGTACTCGATCAGCAGTGAACTATCATATGGGTTCCCATTGTCGGCAGGTGAGAGAAGCTATAGTTCACCGCTGATAATGTCCGATACAACTGGCGCCAAGCTCGGTTATGTGGGTGATGACGGCTGGTTCTATCTCTGGGACTTCTGGGCGAATGATTTTGATGAACAAAAATCGTACTGGCCGATGGTGGGTGCTGATCCCGGTGGCAGTTTTGTTTTTGATAATTCCAAACTGAAGGGGTCTGGAGTGTCAGATGAGTTTCTGGTGAAGGAGCGCTTTTTTGCCTGGCCGAATCCGGTCGTTGACGGTACGGTCAACATTAGGTATTATCTTGGGCAACAAGCTGATCGCGTGACAATTTCCATCTATGATTTGTCCGGTGTTCTGGTTACGGAAGATCGGGGCGATGGTTTTGAGCGGGACAATGAATACCGCTGGGATTGTTCGGATGTCACGCCAGGAGTTTATCGCTGTCTGTTGGAGGTAGAGGCAGCTGGGAAAGAGGAACACGCATTTTTTGACATTGCTGTGATTAGATAAAACGAAATTTTCTGGAGATAGAATAATGAAATTGTATACGAGATTCCTGGTTCTACTCATGACTCTGGCTGTTTGTTACAGTTCTGCTTTGGCATTGGAATTTGAGAATTCAGTTTTTGACCGTGAACTCATCAATGTCAAGTACGGGCTTATGAATGCTGCGGATGAATTTGACGAGGATGAATCCCAGAAGCCAAGCGATAATGTAACAGATGATTTCGTGTGGGAGACCAAGGGACTACAGTATACTCATAAGTCACCGACCAAGGCATTTTTGCTGTCCCTTGTCGTGCCGGGAGCAGGTCAATACTATTATGGTAGTAAGACAAAGACCGGGGTCTTTCTCGGTGTTGAGGTTTTGTCTCTGTTCATGTACTCAAAGCTGGATGGCGATGGAAAAGATATGGAACAGGATTTTATGAATTTCCATGATACTACTTGGTTTCCGAAGAACTACCAAACTTATCTTGAGAATGCGCACGGAGTGTCCATTGATACCGGTATTGTCGGGTTCAGCCACCATTTGGCCGACTCAGGGAGTCAGCAGTACTACGAAATGACCGGAAAGTACGATCAGTTCGCCTGGGGCTGGGACGATGCTATTCTTGAGAATCTAACCCTGGAAGATTATGGCGCCAGTGTCCCACCGCTGGATCTGGCCGATGGCACAACTATTCCTGTGTCGGATAACAGGGACACTTATCAGCAGATGCGGGCCGATGCCAACAGCAAGCTGGATCAATCAAAGAGAATGCTGTACGTTACGATTTTCAATCACCTGGCCTCGGCGTTTGAGGCTTTCATCATGACCAAGCGACACAACGATCAATTGCGACAGGCTGAGCATGAGTTTGCCTACCTGCGGGTACGGGCCAATTTGAAATCGTTCTACGCCACATTTGATACGCCGGTAGTAAAGGTTAGTTATCACTTCTAAAAGTTTTATGAAGATTGTTCTGTCACTCATATTCGTTTTCGTTTTCTCTGCGACCGGCTTTGCCGTTGATCTCAGGCCGGAACCATTGCAGCAAATGATGGGTGCAGCCGTGATGTCTGACGACGATGATTTCGATGATTTTAAGGAAGAGCCTGTTAAAACCGACAGCAAGACAGCGGATGAGAAGCAGGTATCACAGGATCAGAATCGCCCCCACAATGTTTCGGCTTTTAAGGCGGGGCTTTATTCGGCGCTGCTCCCCGGACTGGGTCAGTCTTACGCTGGACACAAATCAAAGGCAAAGCTGTTTTTTGCAGTTGAAGCGGTAGGGTGGATTAGTTTTTTTTCGTACCGAATTTACGGCGGCTGGCGAGAAAACGATATGATCGATTATGCCGCCATTCATGCTTCGGCGGACCTTAGCGACAAAGATAATGAATTTATCGATCTGGTCGGATTTTATACCGATATCGACGAATACAATACGGCCGGTCGGGTTGGGGACAGAGAACGACCGTATTTCCCCGACATCCCGAAATATCATTGGCGGTGGTCAAGCGAAGAAAA
>JAUXBO010000213.1 GCA_030619345.1 Candidatus Zixiibacteriota bacterium
GTCTACTACGCTATGCTTGTGGCTTATATTGCTTCTTCATTTTGGCCGGAGCAGAGACTGTGGGGACTGAACTGGCTCGCATATCATCCGTTGTGGCTGATGGCAACGCTTCTTGGCATTGGAGTGGCGGCTTTCCCGGTGACACTCTTGCTCACGAGGCGTGACCCTGAGCTTAACAACAATAAACCGAACACTCGATGTTATGTCTGGACCGTAATTATTATCTCCCTGCTGGCAACCGCCTGCTTTGTGCTGTTTCGCACGAAGACTCACTTTCTCGGAGACGGTTATACTCTTCTCGCATCGCTAAGTGAGAATCTCGCCGTTTTCATCAAAGCCAGAAATTATGGTGAGTCGATAGTTC
Source organism: Candidatus Zixiibacteriota bacterium (assembly GCA_030619345.1). Classification (GTDB taxonomy): domain Bacteria; phylum Zixibacteria; class MSB-5A5; order GN15; family FEB-12; genus JARGFS01. The sequence goes on from JAUXBO010000213.1 coordinate 365, forward strand.
ATGTGTGGCTGTATGATCTGATGAGTGGCACGGGCAAAGATCATGCTTTGCTTACCTATCAAATTATAGCTATTGCGGCAGGATCAATATTCGTCACTATCACCGCCGTTTTTTCTTTCCTGAGTTTCAAGACGTTCTCGAAACGAATTCTGTTGTTCCTCGGGTTGATCAGTTCCGGTTACATGCTGCTCTTTTTTGGATATGTCGAAAACTACTCACTGTTCGTGACTTCTGTATTGACCTACTGCCTTTGCGGGCTTCTGATATCGAAGCAGTCGATCAGCAAATGGTTGATTCTGTTTCCGCAGGCATTGATGATCTTCTTTCACATTTTTGGACTCCTTTTCCTTCCAGCAACGATTGCCCTTTTACTGACCGGAACTCGGATGTCCAAGCGGCTATCAAAATTGAGAACCAAATCTAAACTGCTGATAACAACGGGAGTCACGATCTCGGCATTTGTTGCATTACAAATTCTAGTCGGTTCCAACCTCACCCTAAAACTGGCCCTCGTCCCGCTTTTTGAAACGGCGTTTACTGTCGAGGGATACACTCTGTTCTCACTTCCGCACCTGCTGGATTTCGCGAATCTCTTGATACTGCTGCTCCCAGCGATACCCATAATGCTGTTCCTGCTGTATATATACCGTGCTGATATTATGCCGAAAAGAGTCGGGGTAACCTGGATGCTGGCCGCAACTCTAATCCCCCTGGCCGCAGCGTTTCTGTTGGACCCCAAACTCGGCATGCCTCGAGACTGGGACCTGTTTGCATTTGCAGGAGTCCCACTCACGATTTTCTTGTACTATGCTCTGTTCTCTTTGGAGCGCCCGGCACGGGCGAACAGGATTGGAGTTGTACTCTCAATCGTTCTCGCATCAACGATGCTTACAGCGCGTGTTGCTGCCCTGAATTCAGAAGAGATAGGAGTCAGTCATTTCAAAAACTACCTGCATCTTGACAAAATCAAGAATCGCAATGCCTGGGTGACCCTGAACAATTACTATATGGACCGTGCCGATTCCAGTGCCGCTATCTCGACTATGCTGTCCCGGAACTCACTTTTTCCAGAAATTGCGCTTCTGGACAGTGCTCGTGTCATGTATAGCAATGGACATTATAGAACCAGTGAAACGTTAACACGCTCGATCACCGATAAAAACCCACTGTATTCAGATGCCTTTGCTTTGCTGGGTGCCTCAATGACCAAACAACAAAAGTACGACAGTGCTATTTACTTTCTGAAGGTAGCCACCACCCAGTCTCCTTATCGCGCCAATTATGTTGCCCACCTCGGAATCGCCTACCATCGCTCCGGACAATTGGAAGAGGCGGAGCGGGCCTACCATAGGGCGCTGGTTCTGGATTCTTCCGATTACAATGTTCTCTATGGCCTTTCCCGACTGAAAAAGCAGCAGGGGTGGTTGGAGGAAGCGGAGCGATACCTCATCGAGGCCGGACACAAACGAAACGCGCCACTCTTTGTCCAGAAGGAACTATTCTATCTATACCTTAATTCGCAAAAACCACAAATGGCTGCGCGATACTATGCCAGGTACCCCGACCTTCAGAAAGACACGTCACTGGTTCGGCTCTTACTCGAACGAGTCCCCGGTTTCGGTATTGACAGCAGCCGCATCAAGTAGAGCAACTCACTGCCTTTATCTAATGCATAAAAAAAGAGCCTTGCGTGTGCAAGGCCCGTTCATATTTGGTGGAGCTAAGGGGGATCGAACCCCTGACCTCTTGACTGCCAGTCAAGCGCTCTCCCAGCTGAGCTATAGCCCCAATGGGCTCATAATACTAATTACAATGTCGGCCTCTGTCAACTGATATGTTAGCCGCCAACCCTGTTTTTGCGACTCAAACAAAAGGGTATCCCTATGAGTGCCACACCGATAGCAATCAGCGCCACGCGGTTGTAAGCAGCCACAAACGCCTCGGTCTCACTGTACAACCCAAGATAATACTGCTGAAACCAGACAAACAGTCCCGTCGCCAACGCAACACCGAACGCCAACCCCACGTTCCGAGCGGTACCGAGAATGCCCGAGGCCACCGCTCGTTGATCGGCTGAGACCGATCCCATCAGGGCCGATGAATTCGGCGTATTGAAAATCCCGATTCCCACCCCCATGACCAGCAAAGACGAAGCAATGTATATCGTGCTACTGTCCGATTGAAAACGACTTATCAGGAATAGTCCAATGGCAAGAATAGTCATCCCAAGCGTGGTAAGCAGCCGATATCCTATCCGGTCGGAAATTCGCCCCGAGAGTGGTGCAATGACTAACATCGTTACTGGAAGTATCATTAGAAAAAAACCAACCGATTGCGGTTCGAAATTCTTGATCTGCTCCAGATAAAACGGTCCAATAACCAACGTGCCCGATATCGCGATGAACATCGTGGTCATAGCAATTATCGAAGTTCTAAACTGTCGAATGCGAAAGATATCCAGACCTATCAAGGCCGTCTCAGGTTTTGACTCGAAACGGAAAAAGAAGAATAGTGATACAACTGCCACCGCCGCTATCAACCATAAGGTTGGATCAGTCAAGGCAAAATCATTGAGTAACGATAAGAAGAGCATCCCACAAAGCATGCTCAGTGACAAACTTACCGCACCGCCGAAATGCATTTTCTTTTTCTCTTCAGGTTGAGGCATTGCGCGGAAATATATCTGTACCAACCAGAAACCGGCCAACCCGATAGGAATATTAATCACAAATATAGAAGGCCATGACCAAAACGACAGCAGAAATCCACCCAGAGGCGGCCCGGTCATAAGTCCGGTCGCAACCATCATGACCATCAAGCCAATTGCCTGTCCCCTCTCTTTGCTGGGAAAAACCTGCGTTAGCATTCCCGGTCCGATAGCCGCAAACATGGCCGCTCCAACCGCCTGGATTATCCTGCCTGCCAATAAAATCGGCAGACTGGCGGCAGACACACAGATGACCGAACCGGCAAGGAAAAATAGAAATCCAAAAGAATAGGCAAACCGATATCCTTTTCGTCCCCCCCAGGCACCAAAAACCATCATCAGAGACACAAGAGTCAGCGAATATGAAAGTACGACCCAGGCCACCCGGTCTATTGAGACATTCAAATCGGAGGCAATGGTGGGCAGAGCTACATTTAAGATTGACACGTCTAGAGTAGCCATGAATGTCCCGATCGCCCCAACCGCAAAGAGCTTGTATCGGTGTCTTTTAATTGCCGGTTCGTCTTGTTGATCTACCTGGTGCTGTTCTTTTGCCATAAGTCGTTGTTATAAAAAAGATTGACAAAATAAGGCTTTAACCATAACGTTTTCTCTAAGAACCGTCAATATTAATTTTTGATTGCAAAAGACTAAACAGATTGAGCTTATGATCGTCCCATGTATGCACAGAATGAAGGGGTATGACTAAATCGGTACCGGAACTGGACACCAACGAGTTGGACACCAATGAGTTGGTCGCCAGTTTTGTGGAGGGAAATGATCAGGCGTTTGCGGAGTTAATAGCCCGCTTTAGAAGAAGGATTTACGGAATCGCGTTTCGGATTCTCGGAAATCATCTGGACGCCGATGAAGTTGTTCAAGAAACCTTTGTACGAATCTACAAAAGGAGAAAAGAACTAGGCAAAATAAGCTATTTTTCAACATTTTTGACCCGGGTTGCTACCAATTATTCAATCGACCTGCTGCGCAAACGGAAAAACCAGAGTTCAGTAGGCGATGATACAACCTCATTGCCCGGCGATATCCAGTTGGATCTCGCTAGAAAAGTAGAAACTCCGGGACAAGTGCTTGAAAATAAGCGCACAATGGAAAAGATTAGAGGAGCTCTTGAAAAACTGCCTCCCAAGCAGAAAGCAACAATTGTGCTCCACGATGTCGAAGGATACTCCAAAGAAGAGATTGCTTCCATCTTTGGGTGTCCACAAGCGACAGTTCGCTCCAATCTGCACATTGCGCGCGCGAAACTAAGAAAACTGTTGAAGTCCCGATTGTAATGACAGGAGTAAAAAATGACGTGCCGCCATACACAGTCACTCCTTGAGGACTTCCTCGACGGTGTCCTATCGAATTCAGATGCTGCCGGTTTGGAACAGCATCTGGACCAGTGCCAATCATGTCGGCAGAACATTGAGGAAGCCAAAAAACTCAAGGAGCAATTACAACAGCTCCCGGTTCCCCAACCCGGTGAAGAGTACTTTGATGAGACTACCCGTCTTATCCTAGCCCGAACTGGCCATCTAAACCGACTCGGCGACACCAGGCCGCTTCCTTCTCAAAACCAGATAAATGCGCTTCGGCTGAGCGAGGCAAAGACTGCCTTCTTGCGCTCGGTAGCCTCGTTTGCTATCGCCGTTTTTGTGCTTGTTTCCGCCGTGTACATTGGCACCCAGAA
>JAUXBO010000268.1 GCA_030619345.1 Candidatus Zixiibacteriota bacterium
AAGATAAGAATATTGATATGCTATGTATTATAAATGATACGTATGCTCTCATTATTGAAGATAAGACGAATACTGTTAGTCATTCCGGCCAGTTAATCAAGTACTATAATGAAGTTTCAAGTAGAGGTAAGTATTGTGAGAAAGATATAATAGGCATCTATTTCAAAACGGGTGATCAATGGAGTTATGAAGATATTGAAAAAGAAAGGTTCATGCTATTTCATAGAAAAGATTTTTTGAAAGTTCTAAATAAATATAAGGGTTCGAATCAAATATTATTAGATTATCGAGAGAACCTTCAATCTATTCAGAATGATGTAGAAAGTTATAAAACAACTCGAATTGATAAATGGACGTGGGGTGCCTGGGTTGGATTTTATATCAAGCTTCAAAAATATCTAAAGAATTGTGGATGGGGTTATGAGCCCAACCCGAGTGGAGGATTTCAAGGTTTTTGGTGGCATTTCCAAGATAATCCTAAGTGTCGACTTTACCTTCAATTGGAAAGTAATCCAGATAATCAACTAAATAGGTTATGTTTCAAAATAGAAGTTGAGGACAAGAATGAACGCGCTACTCTAAGGGGTCAATGGAATAAGCGAATTATGGCAAAAGGAAAAGAGTTGGGGATGGATATTATCAAACCAAAGAGATTTGGTACAGGTAAACATATGACTGTTTGTATTTACAAAGATGAATATAGAAAATGTAAGAATGGTCTGATCGATATAGAAAATACTGTTGTTGAATTGAAGAAAGCTGAAAACTTAGTAGATCAAGTAATGAGAAATCGATCTACTTAGCTACCTGGTGCCCCATCCGCTTGCGGTGGGTACTTTCAATTGTAAAATATCATCGAACTAGTCAAGTAGGTCAAAATCCCTCGTGAGAGGGTTTTGAAATTTCGGTGTCGAAACCCACAAGGGGATTTCGACCTACTGGGATCCTGTTTTTCAATCCCCGAATCTCTCTTCGCCGAGGATGCATTCCTGCAGCCGGTCGTAGATTGGACCTCGCGGAGTAAGCTTTGATTTGAATAGAACAACTCTGTCCAACAAAATCTCCAATGGCTCGAATTTGTAATCGGCAAGCGCGTTGGCCAGTTCCCCAATCTGTGCCTCTCGACGCAGTCGCCCGAGAGTCAGATGAGTTCTAAACGGCCTATCTTCCATGTCAAACCCGAGGTCATGCATCCTTGCATCGATTGATGCCGCCATTTCCGTAAGCGAGTCGATTGCTTCTCGTGCACCGAGCCAGATCACCCGAGGGTGGTTCAGATTTGGAAATCCTCCCAATCGATTGACATGTAAAGTCACCGGATTGAATTGACGAACGGCATCGCCAAGTGATTTCTTGATTGATTGAGCAGTTCGCTGGTCAGTTTCACCTAAAAATTTGAGGGTAATATGAATGTTAGTCGACTTGGCCCACTTGATCGCATCGTTTCTGTCGTCCTGCTTCAGGTTCGAGAGAATATCGTCAAGTCTCTTTTCAACAGCAGGTCCGAGTGGCAGAGCTATAAAAAGTCGCATAGTCTATTTGATATCGAGAATTTCTCGACGCAGAAGTTCCAGCGCGGCATAGCTGGCCCGGATTCGATTACTGTTTCGCTCAGTGCCGAAGTTGAAATTATGAGCAAAGCTGTTATGGGCCGAGGCAAGCGCGATCCAAGTCGTGCCGACCGGTTTGTCTTCGGTCCCTCCGTCCGGTCCGGCGATACCGGTTACCGAGAGGGCGTAGCTGGTACCATACAATTTGCGAGCGCCTTTGGCCATAGCCAGAGCACACTGCTCCGAGACGGCTCCGTGCTGTTCGATAATCTCAGGGTCGACTCCGAGCCGGTCGATCTTGGTCTCGTTGGCGTAAGCAATCTCACCTCCGACAAAATATTTCGAGGCGCCACTCACTGAAGTTATGGTCATACCCAGTTGACCGGCAGTACAGGACTCCGCAACGCTGAGCGTCTTGTCATTGTCCAACAGTAATTGTCCCACGACTCCTTCGAGCGTGTCATCTTCACGGCCGAATATAAATTTGTCGCATATTTTTTCGATATAGGCAATTAGTTCTGCACTCTTCGACTGTGCATCCTCGGCAGAATCTGCCCGGGCGAGAACACGGAGATTCACGCCAGAGTAACCGGGAAGGTAAGCAAGTTTGACACCCTGTTCGAGTTTCAGGCCTGGCGCAAGAAGTTCAGCCAGTTTCGATTCGACAATTCCGGTTGTTTTGAGTGTCATAGAACTCATGTTCTGAGTTGTTTTCAGTGACAGTAGATACGGAATTAGTTCATCACGCACGATCTGTTCCATCTCTTGCGGCACACCGGGAAGGGCAACAAAGATTTTACCCTGTTCGGCAATGCAGATTCCAACCGCAGAACCGTTCTTGTTCGGGAAGAACCGCGCACCCTGGGGGAGGAGAGCCTGGTTTTGATTAATCGCGGGCATGTCGATACCACGGATCGCATATCGCTTTTTGAGTTCGCTGAGTATGTCTTCGTGGAAAATCAGATTGCGCTTGAATGTTTTTACAATCGCTTTCTTGGTGATATCGTCATCGGTAGGTCCGAGACCGCCGGTAGTGACCACCAGCGAGGCGCGACGCATGGCCAGCCTGAAGGCCTCTTCCATCGATTCAATACTGTCCCCAACCGAAGTAGTAAACTTGATATTATATCCGGCGGATGTCAGTTGACGACAGATAAAGGCACAATTGGTGTCGACCCGAAATCCGGTAACCAGTTCGTCTCCAATGGTGATGATCTCAGCGTTCATTAATTGTCAACCTCTTCTTAGAAGTAGTACCGGTCAAGCAAATAAATAATCAGATGGGTGGCGATATTTGCGTGTATACCAGCAACAATGTCATCCATCGTTATACCCCACCCGCGCGGCAGTCGTTCAAGCTGTCGGGCCGGGGGAAGTTTAACCACATCAAAAATCCTGAACGCGACAAACGCGATCATGTAGTTGAGATAACTGAAGGGAATAAACAACAACGACACAAACATCCCCGCCCATTCATCCATGACAATCTTGCGGGCATCGTGTCCGTAGAATTTCTCGGCTTCACCGGAGCTCCAGACCGATACGCCAGTAGCAGCAACCGTCGCCACTGCCATTGTGGCCAAATCGCCTTTGATAAGGAACATTGCGATGGCAAGCGCGGGCAGCGTTCCCCACGTTCCCGGAAATGGCTTCATTAGTCCGGAATAAAAACCGGTGGCCACACATTTGACAATCAACTGCATCATTGAACTTATTTGAGTACCGTCTTGATCATAAAATAATACTTTATTATGTAATCCACGCCGGTCCAAACGGTTATTACGGCTGTGGTCCAGATGAGAATACCGAAATAGAGCTGATAATCAAACTGAAAAAAGGACAGCGAAGCGCTGTTGTAATGCTCAAGAATCGCAATCAGATTAATGTAGGCCAAAATGATGCCGACCGAAGTCAATTGCAAAAATGTCTTAACTTTTGCCCACCAGGTCGGGGAGATGACAACGCCACGATAAGCGGCCAATAGTCTCAAGCCGGTAATCGCGAATTCGCGTGCAATAATCAGCAT
>JAUXBO010000168.1 GCA_030619345.1 Candidatus Zixiibacteriota bacterium
GCCGCCTGGAACAGTCCTTCTTTATCCTTTATCGCTCCCGTGAATGAGCCTTTCTTGTGACCAAACAGTTCTGATTCCAGAAGGTTTTCTGGTAGTGCGCCGCAATTGACGGCTACAAATGGACCGCCGGAGCGAATCGAATGCTGGTGGATGGCGCGGGCTATCAGGTCTTTACCTGTCCCGGATTCGCCTCGAATCAGTATTGTTGAATCAGAATCCGCAACCTGTTGGCACAACTCCTTGAGCTTGCGTACGGCCGTAGAGTCACCGATGAATTTGTCAAAGGAGTGCTCTTGCAACAGCTGTTTTTTCAGATTGGAGTTTTCCTTGAGAAGTTTCTTACGATTGATACATTTATCGATGACCAGCTTTATTTCATCAACCTTGAACGGCTTAGTGATGTAGTCGGCTGCGCCCTGTTTCATCGCCTCAATAGCTGTATCAACCGATGCAAACGCGGTCATCACAACCAACTCCTGATCCTCTCGCAAGATACGAACCTCTTTGAGCAGTTCGATTCCGGTCATTTTGGGCATGTTAAGATCAGCAATAATGAGATCGTAATCAGACTCGTGGACCTTCTCCAACCCATCCGGGCCTGACGGCGCGGTGTCAACGATATAACCTTCCTTGGAGAGCATGATCTCCATGAAGTTACACATTGACTCTTCGTCGTCGATAACAAGAATCTTAGCTGACACGGTTTTGTCCTCTTTAATACACGAAAATGGAAACGATTTGTTTATCAATCCTATTTTCGGCTTTCGACCCTATGCCTGAATTAGTTAATCGAGGATTGCGCATTTTTTGAACATCGTTGACCGATCCTCTGTTTGAACCTATATTGCCACAAATTGAACGATCTCAATACCCCGCGTGCTGGATGGGTAGACTAAAATTCGATCTGGGACGAAATCAAATTGAGAACAGGAATAGTCAGGTACAATTGGATGAGCAAATATTCGCACCGAGAGAGACTGCAGATGATTTTTTCCGGTGAACGGCCGGATAGGCACGCCGCCTCATTTTGGAGGCATTTTTTCCACATGGAAAGCAGTGCCGAAGGATTAGCCGAGGCGATGCTGTTTTTCCAGAAGAAGTTCGATTGGGACTTTATGAAGATAAACCCACGAGCTGATTACCACATTGAGGACTGGGGTTTTATACAGAAATACTCAAAAGACGAATACACCAAGCATGTTAAGATCAAGTTCCCGATCAATTCAGTTGAGGACTGGGACAATATCAACCCGCTGGAATTCACCGCTCCCGCTCTTTCTGAATTACTCAGCGCCGTCTCTTTGATCAGGAAAAAATCAGACCGGGAACTTCCACTATTGATGACCGTCTTCACGCCCTTGGCGATAGCTGGAAGAATGGTAAAAGACAACCAGATGTTGGCCGATCATATTCGATCCCACCCGGAAAAAATCAAGAATGCTCTGGATGCCATCACGAAGACCTACGTTAAGTTTGTCGAAGAATTGCGGAATGCCGGTGCCAACGGCATCTTTTACGCCACAACTCAATGGGCGGCAAGCAATCTGATCACCTGGGATGAATACAAGGAATTTGGTCTGCCATATGATTTACCCGTGATTGAAGCTTCGGGTGACGATGCTATGAACCTCTTCCATGTATGCTCTTCCAATAATTACTTGAAAGAATTGCTCAGCTATGACTTTCGGAGTCAAATGATCAATTGGGAAAGTGATGACCCGACAAATCTGCCGTTGGACAAAGGTATCGCACTTCTCAGCGAACATGTAGCCGTCGGCGGCTGTGATTATGAAGGCTGGCTGCTCAAAGGCTCACCCAACGAGATGGGCTACCAGATTGACCGGCTCAAAGATATGGCCGATCCAACAAAGTTGATTATCGGACCAGGCTGTTGTATCCCGTCGGAAACCCCTATGGAAAACTTAGCTGCTATCAGGGAGAAACTATAATGGATGATGCCAGATCACAATTGGTTGACAATATTCGAATCGCGATAAGCGAAAAGAACAGCGAGCATGACGTTCTAAATGAGGCGGTAGAACTCATAGATCAGTTCTCAGATGATTTCGACTGGACAGGCTTTTACCTGATGCGCGACAAAATCCTCGAAGTTGGTCCTTATGTCGGTCCCGAAACACCCCATACTCGAATCGAACTCGACAAGGGAATCTGCGGCGCTGCTGCTTCACTAAAGAAAGCCATCATCGTAGACAATGTTCAGGCCGACTCAAGATTCCTGGCCTGCTCTCTTACGACCAAGTCGGAAATCGTGGTTCCCCTGATGGATGGTGAACGCGTCATAGGTGAAATTGATATCGACTCCAATCAACCATCTTTCTTCAAAGAAGTTGATCGCAAAATGCTGGAAGCAATTGCAGATATTATCGTGCACCGGCTCCGAGAGTTAACCTAACCGAAAAAGAGAGGAAAAAAGATGTTTGTTGGCCTTCTCTTATTACTGATGGGAGTCTTGATGCTCCTGGAAAAGTTAGATATTATCTATGGCGATGCCTGGGACTATTTTATCCCGATAGCCATAATCGCCCTGGGCGCTTCATTCATATTCAAAGATAAGAACAAGACAAAACCACAATAGTGTCGCATAACTCATTCTATTTTGATCCCGAGGGCAATGAACTGTCAGTGTTCATGGGCAAAACTGAATCCCGACTCATGGAAATTGTGTGGGAAAAGGGTGAGATTACCGTAAAGAAGGCAATCTACTACCTGGGTGAGGAGAATGACAGAGCGTATACAACGGTTATGACAATCTTGGGACGCCTCGCGGGCAAAGGAATTCTATCGCGAAAAAAACTGGGGCGAAGTTTTGTCTATTATCCGACGTTTAGCCGTGAACAGTTCTTGAAACAAAAGATTTCTGTCGTCAAGAACTGCTTGAAGAATAACTTCGCAAAATAATAAAACTCGGAATATTTCTCAGGATTGCTCTAATTCAATTAGTACGTTATTGAACCCGGACGGGTGCACAAACGCGATCTTTTTCCCACCCGCGCCTGCTCGTGGCTTCTCATCGATTAGCTTTACGCCCGCTTCCTTAAGCTCTGAGAGTTTCTTCTCAAGATCATCCACATAGATGCAGACATGGTGCAGTCCCGGACCACGCTTATCGATGAATCTGGCGACCGCGCTGTCAGCATTGGTCGCACTCAACAATTCTACCCTGCCTGCCCCCTTGCCAAAGATAGCAACCTTGACTTTCTGATCTTCAACTTCCTCTATAATAGGTTCGTTATCCCCCGTTATGAGAGAGTATTGGGCAATCGCTTCCTCCAGATCGGAGACTGCGATACCGAGATGCGAGATGATCTCCTTTTTCACCACTATAACTTAACCTTCGTCCTCGGCCGCTTCGCGCGCCTGTCGCATCAAGTCTTCATACTTCCGTTGTTCCGAAAACAATGACGAAGTCGGTTTTTTCCATTCGTCGTACTGCTTGTAAATATAGAACTGATCTGGGACTTCGTGCATCTTTCCGCTTGGCCCCTTGAATACATACAGGATTTTTGCGAGAGCAGAGTCTTCCCCTTCATGCGTAAGTTCCCGCAGTTTGAGGTGATCCAGCGTGTCCATCCGCGCCCACTCGATCTCCCGTTTTTTGAGATATTTGTCAAAGTCAAATTCATCCTGAAGATATTCAAATTCCAAATCGTACAGCCCGGACTTGTCTCCATAACTCAAACGAATCAGCGCTTCATTGAGCATGGCTTCAACGGAATCTTTCTCAGTAAGAAGTGGCGCTTCGGACCTCCCCGGTGCGTTGTCAGACGAAGAATCAGTTTTTTGTTCAGTGCCGCATCCTGCTATCAAAACGACAATTGCGGAAATAATTAGAATTACCAGCTGTCTAATTTCTCTCATTGTATTCACCCCATACTTCTCGAAGTTGATTAGAGATTTCGCCTACCGTAGCGTAGTTCTCAACAGCTTCGACAACATGATTTACGATATTTTCATTGCCTTCGGCGGCCTTTTTCAATTTAGCCAGACTCTGGCTCACTTTCTCATTGTCCCGTTTCGCTTTCAAGGCCTGCAGTCTTTGCACCTGCCGCTCTTCAAGGGCCGGATCGACTCTCAGAACCTGTGGAATCTCGCTCTGCTCTGAAACGAATTTGTTTACACCCACAAGTGTTCGCTCTTTTGATTCTATGCTCTTTTGATATTCGTATGCAGCCCGTCCGATTTCTTTCCGAAAATAGCCGTTCTCTATGCACGCGACCGATCCACCGTTGTTCTCCACATGAGCCATCAAGTCCAACGATTGCTTCTCTATCTGATCGGTCAGGTATTCCACAAGATACGATCCGGCCAGTGGGTCGACCGAGTCTGCAACACCTGACTCATAAGCAATTAACTGCTGCGTCCGCAAGGCAATCTCGACCGATTTCTCAGTCGGCAGGGCCAGGGCTTCATCGAAAGCATTAGTATGCAGGGATTGTGTCCCCCCGAGAACCGCCGACAACGCTTGCATGGCCGTGCGAACGATATTGTTCTCCGGCTGTTGGGCTGTCAGGGTGGAACCACCGGTCTGAGTGTGGAAGCGCATCAGCAGTGACTTCTTGTCTTTTGCGCCAAAGCGCTCTTTCATCACCCAGGCCCAGACTCGTCGAGCCGCTCGGAATTTTGCGACTTCTTCAAACAGGTTAGTATGCGATGCAAAGAAAAACGAAAGACGGGGTGCAATACTATCAACATCCAGCCCGGCTGATAACGCCGCCTTCACATACGCAACTGCATTCGATAATGTAAACGCTACTTCCTGCACGGCTGTCGAACCAGCTTCGCGAATATGATAACCTGAAATAGAGATAGTATTAAATTTTGGAAGGTGCTGAGCTGCAAAAGCAAAGATATCGGTGATTATTCTCATCGATGGTTGCGGCGGATAGATATAGGTCCCACGCGCGATGAACTCTTTTAGTATATCGTTCTGGATTGTGCCGGTCAGACTATCGGAAGACACGCCCTGCTTTTTTCCCACCGCGATATACATGGCCAAAAGAACCACCGCCGTTGAATTTATAGTCATCGAAGTTGACACTTTGTCCAGTGGAATGCCGTCAAAAAGCAGTTCCATATCCTCAAGAGAATCTATGGCTACGCCGGTCCGTCCGACCTCTCCTTTGGCCAGTGGGTGATCCGAGTCATATCCAATCTGGGTGGCAAGATCGAAAGCTACGGACAATCCGGTCTGACCTTTTTCCAGCAAATATTTGAAGCGTTTGTTAGTTTCCGAAGCTGTGCCAAAACCGGCGTACTGGCGCATGGTCCAAAGCCGACCCCGATACATATCGGGATAAACTCCGCGAGTATATGGATATTCTCCCGGGCGACTCAGCCGCTTTGTATCTACGGGAAACGCTTCATGATCGGCCAGCGGCGGAATCTCAATCCCGGACGTTGTCTTATGCGGAGACTTGGCCACTACTCAAACTCCAAAATCTTATCTAATTTTTCCACAGACTGACCGGCCGACACACAAATCTCTTTTACAACTCCATCACCCTGTGCTTTGATAACGTTTTCCATCTTCATCGCTTCAATTATCAGAAGCAGCTGCCCCTTGGTCACAGTTTCACCAGTCTTTACTTTTATCTCCAGCACCAGTCCCGGCATCGGGGCGGACACCATCTTCTCCATGGCCGGACCGGCCGACATGCCAGCAGTTTTGCGAAGCAGCGCCAGATTGTAATCTTCGATCAGCGCCTCGATTTCAAGACCCTTGGTGAATACCGTTCTCTTTGAATCATAGCCGTTAGAACGGACATCGACTTCAAGCGTGGCGCCGTCGATTAGCAGCAGCGATCTTGAATCTTGAAGTTGCGCGCGACTAACTTCCACAATGCGACCATTAATCTTTACCGATAAATCAGTGGTCGCA
>JAUXBO010000003.1 GCA_030619345.1 Candidatus Zixiibacteriota bacterium
CATACGATGGACAGATTGTTACCTCTGTGAGGTACGGTGAAGAGGATGTCGATTTTCGCGTCTCCCTTCAGGCAAAAGCCCGCAAGAGCCTGGAGTACCTTTCACAATTGTTAATTCCAAACAAAAAGGGACGGTTGATTCCACTGGGCGAAGTGACGAACTTCAAAACAGGTCCAGGGCCTACGAATTTTTATCACTACAATGGTGAAAGAGCATTAACCATTACTGCAAGTGTCGATCAAGACATAACATCTCCAATGGCAGCCACGAAGAGCATTCTTGGGGAAATAGATATTGATAAGGATTGGGCGGGAATGCGTATCAAGACAGGTGGCGAGTCAAAGGAATCAAGTTCATCAATGATTGACCTTCTGGTGGCGCTTGCCCTTGCGGTGATAGGCATATACTTCCTGCTTATTCTGCTTTTCGATTCATTCTCACAACCGTTAATGGTTCTGCTGGCAATTCCGTTCGGGCTAATTGGAGTGATTGGCGCATTTGTACTTCACGATCAGGTGCCAAGTTTTGTAGGTATGCTCGGTGTGATTGGCCTGGCCGGAGTTGTTGTCAACGACTCTTTGGTGCTTGTAAATCACATCAATCGGCTCAAAGAAAAAGGCAATAAGTTGAACATACTACAGATTGTTATCGAAGGGACAACAGATCGACTTCGACCAATCTTAATAACTACATTCACAACCGTGGCGAGTTTATTGCCTCTGGCGTATGGCATCGGTGGTTCAGATGAAATGATGACACCAATGGCGCTGGCCCTCGGTTATGGACTTTTGTTCGCAACTTTTTTAACGCTTGGTCTGGTGCCATGTTTCTACCTGATTGGTAACGATGTCAGTAGACTCATCAAAAAGTGAGCGTTTCAATATTCTTTGGACTAATGTTAGAGTCAATAGTTCTGATAAGGTATCTCTAAGATATGAATGAAGTAGCTTATCTACGTGACCTGGTGATCATTCTCGGTTTTGGGGTCATAATCGTAACGGTATTCCATAAGTTGAGACTCCCCGCCATTGCAGGCTTCATTTTGTCTGGAGTGGTTGTCGGTCCGCACGGTTTTGGATTCATAAATGATGTTCATCAGGTTGAAGTTTTGGCTGAGTTCGGAGTCGCTCTCCTCCTTTTCGGCATAGGATTGGAACTCTCACTGGAGAAACTCAGACGTCTGTGGAAACTGATTGTTGTCGGTGGCGCTCTACAAGTTGGAATGAGCGTACTCGTAGCTTTCGCAATTTCCAGGACATTTGATCTGCCTGGAAACTCTGCTGTATTTATCGGATTCTTAGTGGCCTTATCAAGTACCGCTATTGTTATGCGAGGCTTGCAACAGCGAGGCGAGATCGATGCTCCTCATGGTCGCTTGATCCTGGGGATACTTGTTTTTCAGGACTTTAGCGTCGTACCAATGATGCTTGCTATCCCAGTACTAATCGGAACGGATATCCAGACTGATGTTTATTTGGTCACGGTCTTAAAGGCTGTAGGTATTATATCCGCAGTGTTGCTTGCCGCTCTCCTCATAGTACCTCGAATACTGAGTTTTGTCGCTAAGACCAGGCAAAGACAACTGTTTATACTCACCGTTTTTCTAATATGCATAGGTACGGCCTGGCTTATTGCCAGTTCAGGCGTCTCTCTGGCTATAGGCGCCTTTCTCGCGGGACTGGTTGTTGCGGGAAGCGAGTACAGACATCAAGCCTTGGCCGACTTGATATCCTTCCGAGAAGTGTTCGCAAGTTTATTCTTCGTTTCGATTGGAATGTTACTGGTTCCATCGATTATCATGGAGAACATATTTCTGGTGTTGGCTCTCCTGATCGCAATTTTGACTGGAAAGTCTGTGATCGTTCTTGCTACCGCTAAGATTTTACGTATGCCACTAAGAGTTTCCATAATGACTGCGGTTGCCTTGGCTCAAATCGGTGAGTTTTCTTTTGTCCTTTTATTCTCTGTCCAGGGAAGCGGACTTATTGATAAGACACTAGAAAGCAACTTGATATCGGCAGCAATTCTCTCCATGTTCGTGACTCCTTTTGCTATGTCATTTGGTCCTCGTCTTGCCGCCGGGTTGGGTAAACTGTCTCGTCTGAGACGACAGCTCGAAGTGGACATGGCCGAGGACGCGACTGCGGCAGTTTGTGATATGCGAGACCACGTAGTTGTTGGCGGCTATGGTTTTGCCGGAAGGGAGCTCTCTAAAGCTCTTAGGGATTATGAAATCCCGCATGTTATCGTGGATATCAATATCGAGAATGTAAGTAAGGCATCCCAAGAGGGCGTCTTGGCTTTTTTCGGCGATGTTACCAGTCAGGAAGTCTTGGTAAAACTGGGAGCAGAGTGTGCGGGGGAATTGGTACTTCTCGTCAACGACCCAGGTGCTGCGGAGCAGGCTGTACGTGTTGCCAGGAAACTTGCGCCAGGTTTACATATAGTAGTGCGTACTCATTACTTGCTTGATATAGAGCCGATTCTTGCTGCCGGTGCTGACGAAGTAGTACCTTCTGAGCGAGAAGCTGCGGTCGAGGTCACCTCTTTAGTGCTAAATCGACATCAGGTAACTGCTCAGCAGATTGCCGATCATAGTCTTAGAATCCGAAATCAAACTGAAGAAGATTCTTGAGCCGAGACCCGCATAGTGAAGAACCGGCTCCACTTAGATGAATCGCTGACCCTGTTGATTATCCGTACATTTTAGTTTCCTGATCAGTCGGCCTTTTAATTATTCGAGATAGGAATTGATAAATTCCTGCTGTAGATACCTGTGCATCTGATAGTTCGGGTCGAGGGTATCCGGCATCAGTAAAAATTTAAAAGGCTGATTCTGCTCATCCGCCAGAATTGAATGACATAGTGTACAGTCATACCCGATAGACTCATCTTCATCATTCTTGAGATACGAGTTATGACATCGGAAACAACCGTTAGTTTCATTGGCATGTCCGATATGGCTGGGATAGGCACCCCATCCAATCTTCATACCGTGATGAATGTTCCGGTTATATATATCCTGAAGGGTTTTGACAGCAGCATCAATTTCCGTCATTTTTGAAATAACAAGTTTAGGATAATTTGTTCGATAGAAATGGTACAAATGATTGGCGATACCTTCCATAGCAGCTTTATTATCAGCATATCCGGCTATTATGGCACCCAACGCCTCCCGTTTAAGAAAGGGTAGTTCACGGCTAAGCAAACCTTTTCGAATGCGAGTATCAATCGCTTTATCCGGGTCTTCATAAATATGAGTCGCCCGGTTATGACAATCGACACAATCCATCGAACGGGAATCAATAATTTCAGATCCAACGAATTGAGAATTGTTATACCGTTTAAAACTACCGTCTGGTTGTTTGACTTCCACCCAGACTATCTTGGTTCGTTTTTCGTCAGCATAAGCGTAACGGACTTCGTTTTCATCTGCAATATGCCAATGGATACCGGCTTTCCCGGCAGTTCTTTCGGCATCAATCTTCATGTTCAGGGTTGTGTATGCAACTGTTGATTTTTCGTCAGAAGCATAAGTAACAATAGATTTCAACCTGTTGCCGTAGAATTTATCCGGCCAATGGCACTTTTCACAGGTTTCAGGCGCCGGTCGAAGTTGATGAACCGGTGTTGGAATCGGTCGCTCCAGTAAATCAAATGTAACCGATATCATTTGCCAGATACCGTTCATCTTACTTGAAACGAGAGCATCAACACCTTCACCAACATGACATTCAACACAATTGACCCGTGAATGAGGCGATTGTTTGTACGTTACCCATTCAGGATTCATTACCGAATGACAGGCGGTGCCACAAAACTCTGCCTTATCCATAAAACTAAACATATTAAGGAAAACAGAACTTAGAAAAATAATATTTATCAGTGAAAATATAATCACTGTTTTTACTATCCGAGAACCGTAAAATCCACCTTTGATATCATCATCACTATATCGCAAAGCTAATAATTCTTGGATATTTTTGCCGGTCTCCTGTTTTAGCCTGTACCAGCCAATCAGGATTAGAATAAGACCCAAAACAAACAGTATGGGCAGAGCCATATATGTAACTAATCCAATATAGGCATTAGTTAAGGAACCGATGAGACGAAAGAATTCTAACAACACCATCGTGATAAACGATGATGTTGTTAAGATCACACCTAACGTGCCATACCATTTTATCGAGACACATCTGATAAAGTTTAGATATTTATCTATCAAAATATACCTCTACTTTATTTTGTGTCCTTGTATAAAGTCTCATAAATTTTCTTCATTTTGCCGGAACGAATCTTTTCTTTTAAGTCCTTAGTCGGTTCTCCCAGCCATTGATGCATCGGGTCGGATTTAATCATGTTGTCAATATAGGCATTAACTTTGGCATTATTGAATTTTCGCGCTTCCGGCAGTAGTTTGAAATAGAACGTATGGGCGACATCATAGATACCATGCCACCAGGTATAATCCGGTCCCATCATAGCGGCGCCGTGACGAGCGCGACGACCTTCATGATGCCAGAGTTCCCAGTAAACCCATTCGATTTCATTACTGAAAGCAGCGGGGTTTTCAAGAAGTTTCTCTTCTTTAACCAATTTGATAATGGCTGTAGCCGGTATCGCGAATTTTTCATTGTAGAGTCGAACCGTAGCGTCAAACTGATAATAATGACCATCGGCAAATCTTTTGCCATGACATGTCATACAAATTGTCATCATATTTTCTTTTTTGTCCTGCCAGTTGTCTTTCCTTTTGGAAATAGGAGGACGAAGAGTCCAAGTCAAGCGGTCACCGACATCATGAGTAACCTGTCGATCTTTGGAAGCTGACATATGGCAGGTGGCACAAGTCGGAGCTTCGAAGTAATCTATTCCTACAACCCATTTATCAGCATCAATATTCATCTCATTTAAATGGGTGTAATAAGTGTTGCCATGTTTTGATTCTTCGTAGATTTCTTTCTGGGGATGGTCCGGACCAAGATGACATTTGGAACATGCTTCCGGTTGTCTGGCTTGGGCGACATCAAAGGCATGTCGGGTATGACAGACATTACAGGCACCCTTGGAACCATCAGGGTTTATCCTGCCGATACCTGAATTGGGAAATGATTTCAGGGACAATTTATTTGGCGAATTTTTGTCAATCTCAATTATGCCGCCATGACAGTTAGTGCAACCGGTAATAGCAACCGGCTCACCACCGGCAACATGCGCTAGGTAAGCATCTTGAGAATCGAGAATCTCTCCGGCAGTTGCATGATAAGAACTCTGAACTTCTTTGGCTTCCTTTTCATGGCAGCGACCGCAGTCTTTTGGCGTTACCAGGGTAGCAATATACGCGCCTTCATGCTCATAGGCATCCGGTTCACTTTTATCTGCGAGGTGACAATCAATACAAGTCACTTTGTGGGCTGCATGCTTTGACTGAAACCACTGATTGTACAACCCGACTGACTTTTCCTTGTGACAGGTCATACATTTACCGGCCACCGTCTCTTCTTCAACGGCTGCAAACAGGCCGCTCACTCCAAATAGTAAAATCAACGCGGACACAATCATGCCTCTCATAATAACTCCTTTTAGCATGCTATAATATTGCAAACTATTATTGCCTATCATTGAGTAGGCTTTCCTTTTCTGAGCTTTTTCGTGCCTACCAACATTCGGTAGCAAGACCTGCATCTGCTTAATCCGGTCTGCAATTCGGCCCAAGGCGGATCGCTGTCACCAGTCGGATTAAAAACCGTTCAGGCCTACGTTCTGGCGTTGTTATCATGATATCTTACTCTCCTTTTGACAAGCTTTATCTTTTTTGTCGTCTTGCTTTCTTTGGTCATTCTTGCCCGACCTTTGAGCCGGAAGCTTTTGCCGGTTATCCGGATGATCTCAGCCCGATGCAGAATGTGGTCGAGGATGGCAGTCGCCGTCGGTACATTGCAGATCAATCTACCCCACTCTTAAGAGCCTGTTGAAACCCCCCCATTGGAATGCAATATGGGCGGAGACAAGCCCCGTCCCTACGAGGGGGGGCGATATCCCGCGTAGAGGGCGGCTTTACGTCGCCCGTGCTCAACGCCCCGCACAACAAACTTGCAGTGAGGATACTTTTTCAACAATCAATGTTGTTACGGAGCCCCTGTTTTTATGATTCAGGGCCTCCCGTCTTAAACACATTGCAAATTCTATATGCCCCATACCTGGTAAGGTTATATAAAACGTAATGGTACCTGAACTCTCAGGCTAATGTTTCTACCCATGGAAAGGGCATAGCCCTTGTAAGTGTCAAGAAAATCCACGTAGGCCTTGTCAAGAAGATTCTCAGCTTCCAGGTAGATTGAAACCGACTGGCCATCAAAGTCTAAGGTCATTCCGATACCGGCACTGAAAATCGTATATGCGTCGGTACTGGCCGTCCCAAAGGGTATCACATCGAATTGGGAAAATGGTTCATAAGTACCTGCCGACTTCTTTGACATGACATGTTTCATGCGAATTTCCGCGAATGGGCTGTGTAGCATTCCCTGTTTCGATGTTGAAAAACGAACGCCGGTAATAATTCTATCAGCCGGCATCAGAGGCAGTTTCTCGCCGGTGGCTTCGTTATCGCTTGAAGTCGCGGAATATGCAGCATCGATTCTCAGCCATTGAAAAACGTCAACTTCGGTCGATAATTCAAGACCAGATATTGTGCCATCCGTCTGATCGGTAGCTAAAATCGGAAAAGTGATATTTCCAATTGTCGTATCTCTACTTTGATTTCTCAGGAATATATAGTTGTCAATCCGGTTGTAATAGACGGTAGCTTTTGCTAAAGCTCGTTCAGTTCTAAATCTTAAGCTGGCATCTATACTGTAACTGCGTTCAGGATCGAGATAAGGATTGCCGATTTGAAATGCCTGAACGCCTCCATGTACTCCGTAGGCGTGAAGTTCGAACAGATCCGGGGCGCGAAAGCCGATGCTGAAATTCGATGCCAGAGCGAGGAATTCTGTCAAACGATAGCTGCCACCGACCGATCCCGAAGTTACACTATAATTCTGTGTCAGTACCTCGCTTGTTTCTCCTGCTGCAGTGTCAGGTAGCAGCATAGCCTCGTTCGCCTCGGCTTCGTGTTTACGATAATCATACCTGATACCGGCATTCAGGGTTAGATTGTTTCGTGAGTATTCCTCGAAAACGAAAAACCCGAGGTCGAATACATCCGCATTGGGCAAAAGACCTGATGCACGGGTATCCTGGTCCTGAACATTAAGATCGATTCCAACAGTACCACTCAAGCCATATAAATCGCTGTGTAAAAGATCAAGCCGCGCGGCATAGACCGACCGAATAAGGCAAACTTCCCATTCAGGATTATCTTCAAAGCTTACCCCCTCCGCTGCCTGTCTTACATTCCTCTGAAAACTGAGCGTCGGTTTGAGCGTGATCGCGGGACTCACCAGGAAATTACCCTTAATCTTGAAATTGTCATTCTCCAGGTTCTGAGCGATTGGATTTCCGTCACCCAATAGATAGTTTTGCTCACTGTCATAACGGTCATAGATGGCCTGAAGATTGCCAAAGGAACCGGATGTTCCTATAAGGACAAAACCGGAATATTGATCGAAATTGGTGTGTGGTAGTTCTCCCGTAAATTTGGGGTCGCCGGGAGTATTTGTTTCGGAGTAGGTTGGCTTGTGCGGTGTGCTGAAATTGTCAGCCTTCCTGCCTGTGAAGCCGGCTCGATAGCCGACGGTACCGGAAATTCCTTCCAACTCAATCCCCCCTGCCCATTCCCGGTTGTTCAAGAAATATTGACCTTTAAGCAAACCGCCCAGAGAAGATTCGCTCGAACCTCTAACCGGCATTGGCTTGGTAATAACATTGACTACACCTCCGAGGGCATCCGATCCGTATAATATACTGGCTGCTCCCTGGACAACTTCAATGCGTCCCGCCTGGGATACATTAAGAACTGGTTGATGGCGGAAGGAAAACTGATAGTGCTCCATCGGCACACCATCTTTCATAACGCGAATTCGATTACCACTTAAACCGCGAATGACCGGTTTACCGGCCTGCGGTCCTGTGCTAATGTTCGATATTCCCGGCAGTTTCTCCAGAACCTTGCCTAGGGCAGCGGTCTCACCGGCCATAAGCTTTTGACCTCCCACAACCTGAACATCCTGTGGTGTTATCATAGGATCAGATGCGATGGGCGAACCGGTCACAATGATGTCTCTGCCTTTCAAAGCTTTTACTTTAAGTGCGACCTTAAGCTCTTCACTTGTGCTTGAAAACGGATCGACCTTTAACGTATAGGTAGTATAGCCCACATGACTGATTTCAATGAGAATTGGATTCTCTGGTAGGCCACGCAATTCAAATCGACCTTCGGAGTCAGTTGGCACAACCCTGTCCAGCGATAGAATTGTGACATTTGCATTGACCAGCGGTACGCTATTTTGGTCGGTCACGATACCGGATATGCTCCCTCCGGCAGGGCCGACAGAAACATCGTCCGCCCGGATAGCTATAGCCAGAGTCATAATTGCCATTAATATGGCAAAACAAAGAAATCTCCGCTCTATTATTTTGGACATATGTATTTCCTTTGTAAGCAGAATTATTCCGAAAACGGAATTCTCATTTGCATGGGATATTCCCATTAACATTTGTTAATGACAGTATGGGAATCTTGCGAATTCAGACTTCTTGAAAGAAAAAAGGCAAAGAACAGGGAGGTGATCTGGTAAGTCCTGAAAAAATGAAGAAATAATGTATTGAGCTCTTATTGCCTATCTGTGTTGTCTTAGTTGGATTAGAGAAAAAGGTTATGCAAATGGCTGCTGTAATAATCAAAGTCATAGCCAGTAGACATATTTGGCAATGACCATCGTGACAGTGAGTTGTATGATAAAGTACACCGGCAAATCCAACCAATATCGCCATAATTGACAGCAATAATAGCCAGACCGGGAATTTAGCTTTTAGTCCCGCAGCTTTCATATTACCAATTTCAAATAGTTAATTATCAACAACATAACAGGAATTACAAAGTAATATCAATGTCAATTGAAATCAACACCCTATTTATGACTGGGGGATTTATTGCTAGAAAATTGGATTAGCGGCAGTTATTGGTCACGATTTGGTCACACAAATATCATCCCGGAAGATCAAGAGACTTCACTTTTATGTAAATATTCTCTGTCTAAATGTAAAGTATACTTGACATTATGTCGAAGATGGTTTACAGTTAGGTAAGGTAAGTATATCAAGCGGACTCGAAAGTTACAGATGAAAACGAATTTGAGAAGGTTTCGATTTGAACGAGGAGAACTTAGTCAGCAACAATTGGCTGATATGGTCTCTGTTTCACGCCAGACAATCGTGGCCATCGAGAAGGGCAACTACAGCCCGTCGGTGAAGCTGGCATTGCTCCTGGCGGAAAAGCTGGAGACCACGGTCGAGGAACTCTTCGAACTGGAGGATGAAGATCATGATTAAACGTGACAGGATATTCTACGCGGCCTGTGGACTCTTCATGGTGGGGATAGTTCTGGCATTGATGGAATATGAATTCGCGCTGCTGTTCATAGTTGGTGCCTATCTGCTCAGACCGACTTTGCATGTCTTCGATTTGGCCGGGAAGAAGGCGGATGAACGTCAGGTGCAGATTCATTCCCGATCGGGCAATGTCGCATTTATCGCAGTAATAATCACTGCGATTGGCCTAGCTTTGCTACGCATTGCTAATGGGGAAACGGCAGAGGAATTCTATGCACTTATTGGTATCGGCATCGCCGCCCGAGCTCTTGTTGGGCTATTGATGATCGGCGAGTTTCGCAGAACCGGTGTGTTGATCATTATTGCAGTTGGTGTGGTTACGGCACTATTCGGCCTCGCATCAGGCGGATTCAGTCCGGCAGGGCTTTTCGTTTGCCTCCTGGGTTTGCTATTTGCTTCCCTGGGCTTTGCAGCGCGTCGTTTTCCGCGCGCCATAGCAGCGGTGCTGACCGTAATTGCCTTGGTTATGATATTCGGTTTCAAACTGTACCAGTTCCGGCCAGCCGGCTCGGCGATGACGTTTGCAGTATTGGTAATGCTCCTGGCCGCAATTTCTATATTCCTCAGCAGTCGTTCGGAGGACAGCGCGACAGGAGCCGGATCATCAAAGTCGTCGCGTGCGATTGTGCTGGTTGCAATCAGTCTCTCTTTGATAGTGTTGTTCGCCTATATCGAGATAGGCTCAAAGTCCGGGGATTACAAGCAGACCGCCAACCAAGTATCTCAAGAGTACACAGAAATACAGGGGATTGCAGCAATTGGCCCGTTTGAATACTACCCGAACGGCAAATTGGAATCTTGCACGATTGTACGTGAGGACACTCTCTCAGGACAACCGTTGTCAGCCGGTACCGTTGTCCATCTCACCAATGACGGTGTCCTGGATTGGTGTTTCCTGCAACAGGATACGGAAATCCAGGGTCATTTGTGCAGAGGTGAAAGTCATGGTTTCATGACTGGTTTTCATCCGAACGGACAGTTGAAAACTGCCTGGCTGGCACGCGATGAAGTTATTCAAGGTATCCCGTGCGCAAAATTTCGCTTCATGTCGTCGGTTTTTGGAGGTGGTGATGCTACACGATTTCATGAGAACGGTCAACTGAGCTTTTGTACACTTTCGGATGGCATGACTATTGAGGATCAGGAATTCGAGAAAGGTGACCCCGTACGCTTCGACGAACACGGGAAGATGATTGTCGGCAAGCAGTAATCATAGGGGGAATCACCGTCAGATTTGAGATGCAGTTTTTTGAAACGAGGAGTAAAACCTGAAAGCAGAATCTTTCTTGGGACCTGTTCTTGACTCAGCCTGTACGACCATGCCTATTCCAAACAGAAAATTGTGGAGGTGGTCTGTCTAAATCATCCAAGAATCGTCACGTTTTGGAAAATTGTCGAAGATCGACGAGAGCAATTCCTGGTTATGATTGAGCCTGTTTCAACGGATTTTTTGTTACCAGGGACGTAAAGATCAATCGCAGATCCCTGTCCATCAGTTCCGATATCGTTTGACATTGCAACGTTGGTTACTCATTATATCATGATGAATTTTACAGTGCACAAAAGCCCTCACCATTTTCATATACCCGTGATGGGCACCGGTTTTAGTATTGATACGCCCCTGCGAGTGGCGAAATATGGCATCTCCTCGGTGATCTCACTTAGCGATGATGTTCTCCTGGAGCAGATGCGGAAATTCCACTGCCAAAAGTTTGGGATGCAATATGAGCTGATACCTGACACCGATGAAAATGCTCGAGCCAGCCGTGTCACCGCCTATTTGGATCTTCTGGACGGGTTGGTCCGTGAGCAGGTCAAGGAACTGCAGTCTTCGCCGTTCGAGAAGGGTAGCGAGATTACACGATACTTTGAGATGCTTCCAGATTCACCTCTTAAAACATCATATTCCGATATGCTCACAGAGTCAGACCCTGTTGAGAAAATCAGGCTGCAGGATTCATTGCGCTGTCAGGCACTGCCAGGCGGAATTGATGTAAATATCATGACCAAGTTGGATCGCGATCATTACCGGAGTGGAAATAAGCTACCGGCCGAATTTGCCGATGCTATGGCCGCGCTGCGTGGCTATGCCGAGAGTACCGTACGATCATCCATTATCTTTTCCGCCGGGATTAACCGACGCCTTTATGGTTACCTTGCGAATTTCAAAGACTTTTTTCCGGACGACACGGGCGTTCTCCGCAAAAAAATCGTTCTGAAAGTAAGCGATTTCCGTTCAGCAATAATCCAGGGAAAGTACCTGGCCAGGAAAGGGCTATGGGTTTCAGAGTACAGAATTGAATCAGGACTTAATTGTGGTGGCCACGCTTTTGCTACCGATGGATTCCTGATGGGTCCCATACTGGAAGAGTTTAGGTGCAAGAAAACAGAATTGGTAGATAGTCTTCACGAAGCGTACAACAAGGCGCTTGCTGGTCAGGAACGTCCTTTGGTTAAGTCACCGCTTGAAGTTTGTATCACGGTGCAGGGTGGAATAGGTACTGCCGAGGAAGACAGGTTTCTCATGAAACACTATGGAGTTGATGGCACCGGTTGGGGAACGCCATTCTTACTTGTACCGGAAGTAACAAACATTGATGATGATCATCTCCAGAAACTATCGATTGCAGGTGACAGTGATGTATACTTGAGTGATCGCTCACCGCTGGGTGTACCTTTTTGGAGTTTGCGCACCTCTGCAAGCGAAAAAGTTCGCCTCCAGCGGATAGATGCAAATAAGCCCGGTAGTCCCTGTCCAAAGGGTTTCCTGATCTCCAATACTGAGTTTACCAAAGTTCCAATCTGTCGCGCTTCACGAGTCTATCAGAAGCGTAAGCTAAAGCAACTCGCAGATTCTGATTTACCCACCAAACAACTTGGCCTCAGGAAAGAAGGCGTTATCGCCAAATCCTGTATTTGCCACGACCTGGCCGGGGGAGCAACATTGAAGTATGGCATAGATAAAAACGCGAATCCATCAATTTGCTGCGGTCCTAACATTGTGAATTTTTCCAAAATAGCCTCTCTGGAGGAAATGGTTGGCCACATCTATGGACGTCTGTCATTGCTAACTGAATCTGATCGCTCGCATATGTTCGTCCAGGAAGTGTCGATTTATGTCGATTACTTCCGTGGTGAACTCCAGAAAGCGTCGGAAGGTCTGTTGGACAAGACCGGCAAGTTTTTCCTGGACTTCAAACAGAATCTAAACTCCGCTATAGAATACTATCGAGATCTTTCTGAGCAAATAAGCCAGGAACATAGAGAACGGTTTCTGCGCGACCTCGACACTCTGTTTGCAGAGATAGAAAAAGTTCTTCCCGAATCCACGACTACAATACCTCTTGGAGCTACTTCATAGCGAGTCACCAGACGGACACAGGGTAGCGTTCAACGGCGGATGGCTTGGATCAATCCCTTTGCACTTTCTTTTTGTGCAAGTGTCAACTCAAGTCCGTCCTGCTACACCTTAACTCTTCATAGCTATTTGTTTTGATGTCAGATATGTTACTCTTGTTCCTATCCTTTTTGGGAGTCTTTGTTTCCTTACAAGTTTTTCTTTTTACCGGATCCGAATACTCTGCTGATGTCGTCACCGATCACATACAGGCAGGGCAACAGGACCAAAGTTAGCGGTGTCGCGAATAATAATCCCCAACCGAGGGCCAAAGCCATCGGCGACATGAACAAGGCGGTCCCGCCGAGTCCATATGCGAGCGGCAGCAGCGCTACCACCGTGGAAAGGGTTGTCATAACTATCGGTCTCAATCGATTGGCTGCGCCCTCGGAAACAAGCTGCTTCATGCTATCATAGCCGCCTTTCTTTCTGAGCGTATTGAGATGACTCACCAGTACCAGGGAATCGTTGACGACCACCCCCGACAGACCGACAATTCCCATTATAGCGACAAAGCTGAACGGCTGGGCATGCATACCAAAAACTATTATCACGCCAATTATTCCAAAGGGAATGGCAAGCATGACCAGGATTGGCTGCGTGAACGAATTGAACAGCAATACCAGCAGGAAGTATATAGCGATCAGAGCAATTACCATAGTGCGGTACAGTCCGTCCATTGATTCCGCCGTCTCTACCACTTCACCGCCCAGGCCAAGCTGCAAACCCGACCAGTCTTTGTCGATATCAAAATTGGCAAAAACGGCTTCGGTTACTTCTGTGGGTATTACAATGTCTTGATTTAAATCAGCTTCAATTGTAATTGTCCGTTCACCGTTGTAGTGGCGGTAGTCAGAATGACCGGGCCCCGATTTAAGTTGCGCAACTTCGCGAAGTGGAATGAGTCGACCCCTGTCATTGGGAATCTGCAGGTTCTTAAGATACTGTTGCTTCTGCTGTGCTTCCTCGGACATCATGACCCGGAAATCTACATCCTCCTCACCATATCTGACCGAAGTGACTACCTGACCGTCATAGGCAATACGAACGTTCTGCGCGACATCGGCAACTGTTAATCCCAAACGAGATAGTTTATCGTAGTCGATATCGATAACGACCTGATCTTTGCCGCCTTTATCATCACGAGAAATATCTTTTACGCCTTCGATTGTTCCCAGAAACGCTTCGACTGAGTCGGTCAGTCTTGCTCGCATTTCATCATCAGATCCAATGATTCGAATATTGATTGGCTTTCCGACCGGGGGGCCGCCGGAATTGATAGAATACATGATATCCTTGAACCCGGACAGGCTGTCAGTTTTTGAACGGAGCTGTTCCACTATCTGGTCGGCAGTCCGTGATCGGTCGGAGTAGGGTGTCAGGAACACGGTCATAGCACCGTAACTTTCGCTCTCGGCATTCAGCATCACATCAACCCCAATACGAGTGTTGAAAGAGGCCAACTCATCACCGGAGAACTGCGCAACTATCTCTTCAATCTCCTTGATTTTTGATGAGGTTGTAGCGAGCGGTGTACCGGTGGGCATCTCCACCAGAATGAAAAACTCTTGGGCAGAGTCGGAAGGGAACAGAATAAATTTGATATAGCTACCGGCATACCAAAGTGAAGCAGCCAGAATCACAATGGACAGAGCCACCATCACGTATCTGAATTTCAATAGGTGAATCAGTGTTTTTTGAAACCGATCTCTGACCGGATTAAACCAGGCGCGCATACTGCTCTTCTTACTTTTTTTCATACTTTGGACCAGATGAGCGGGAAGCGCTATCGAAACCTCCATCAAGGATATGAACAGAGCCAGGCTAATGGCGAGCGGAATGACAAATATGAATTTTCCAAAAATGCCCGGCATGAAAAACATTGGCGCGAAGACTAAAAATGTTGTGAGAATCGTCGTCAGCACCGGTAGGAACACTTCACTGATTCCGTTAACGGCCGCGTCAATGGGAGATGCACCACGTTCCCGGTGGGCATATACATTTTCTGCGATAATTATTGCGTCATCAACGATAATCCCAATAACGAGTACCAATCCAGTTAGGGTGATAGTATCGAGGTAGGAGCCGAATACCGGAAGGAGATAAATTGCCCCCAGCATCGTCACGGGAATACCTATGGCTACCCAGAAGGCCATACGTACGCTTAGGAACAGCGGTAAAAGCAGCACAACCAGAATCAGTCCCATCAAGCCATTGGTCAATACAACATCAAAACTGTTGCGTACGACGCGTGATGTATCATTAGTATAAATTACATTAACATCGCTGTAATTGGAGTTTTCTTTGGCGATCAACTCTTTGATAGCATCAATGGTTCTGATCGCATCTGAGCTCTTTCTCAGATAGACGAGAAAGGAAATCGCCGGTGTTCCATTCATTCGAGACAGCAGCCGTTCGTTTTCAAAATCATCTCTTATCAAAGCCAGGTCTTTAACTTTTACAATGGGACCGTCAAAGGAAGAACGGACAATGACATCGCCGACCTCAGCCGGATATTGAAATTGCGCCAGCGTGACAAGATCTTTTTCGCTTGTATAAGACTCAAAAGTACCCGCAGTGCCATGTATATTGCGAGCTTTGATAGCTCTGATAATATCTCTCATGGGAATTTGGTAATCGGCTAACTTGTCGGGGGAGACTTCCACCTTTATTTCTCGATCCTGATAGCCATATTTTTTCAGGTGTGAAACTCCGGGTATGTCCTTCAATTTTTTTTCAAACAGTCGGGCGTGGTCCCGTAAATTTTTGTAAGGGATATTTCCAGTCAATCCGACTTCAATGATTTCCATATCAGCCGAACTCATTTTTGTTACCAATGGAGATTCGGTAACTTCTTCGGGGAAGTCAGTTACTCTACTGACAGCTTCTCTGATTTCCGTCTCAATTTTGTCCTGGTTATCAATATTTATGTCCAGCCGCACCATTATCAATGAAACGTTTTCCATGGAGTACGACCCATAATTGTCTATGCCGGTGACCGTATCGAGCTCTTCTTCAATCTTGTTTGTGACATTGAGTTCAACATCCTCGGGCGAAGCACCGGGATAAAGAGTCATGATGTGCATCATGCCAAAGTCAACATTCGGGTAGATATCCCGCTTGATACCCATGAGAGTACTGATTCCGAGCAGGATCACCATGACGGTTATTAGCGTTGCCAGTTTGTGGCGTTCGGCAAAAAATCTAAAGAACGATTTCATTGGTTAGCTCCAGAATCGTTTGTTAATTATAAAGCTGATCGGTTAGTTCCTGTAACTGCAGCAATAGCTTATGATACGTCAAAGCATTGACAGCATAGGTCAGTTTGGCCGCTTGTTCGCTGTCGCGACTCTGGATCACGAATGTCAATTCCCCGCGACCCTGATTATATATTTTCAATTCTTCAGTGGTTTTTCTTTTAGCAGAATCAATCTGTTCCTGATTGAGTTGCAGAACTGTTTCAAGTTGTGATGCCTGAGTAAGTAGATTGGCAATGGCTGCTGACAGTTCGATGGTAAGCTCTTCGACCTGCTTTTCCAACTGCATTGTCTGCAAGTCGGTCCGGGCGATGTTTGCTTTGGCCGTTCTGTTACCGGATGGGAAACCCAGCTGCAAACCAATTCTTGCCTCGGGTATATCTGTGGCCAGCGACCGACCGTAGGAAACTTCGGCGTTTTTTAAACCGGCCTGAACTACCAGCGCCAGGTCGGCTCGGCCCAGCTCCACGAAACTAGATCGGAGTCGCTTCTGCTGATCAATTCGAATCGCAAGAGTATTAAGCAATCTGGAATTGTCTTTTAGCTTTACAGTTACTTCGGCAAGAGTTGGCAGGGTGGTTGTTTCATACAGGCCGTACTCCGGGGTCATCTCATTTATGGTGTTGTCCTGCAGCAAAACAGCAAGCTCGGATTGCAACGCTTTCGAGCGAGACTCTATCAGTAAAAGGCTCTGTCTGGCGACACGCACCGCATCTTCGGCGCGAATCAAATCAACTTCGTCAATCAAGTTTGAGGCTCTCTTATCACGAGTGCGGTTTAGTTCTTCCTCGCTTAGGTGCAAGCGTTCAACTACGATTCTATGTTGTTCGAGCAGAAAGACCCAGTCAAGAAATTTGGATGCCGACTGAGCCAGGAAAACTTCCTCATTCTCAATCGCGATTACTTCCGAAATATCTATATTGAACTGACTTAAATCATATTGCAGACGGTCCAGAGCGCCGCCTTTATTGCGTAAAAGTGGGTGACTGTAGCCGACATTGACCCGGTTTTCAAAATAGGAGTCGGGAAGGCCGAGATAGGGATCAGCAGTCAGACTGGCATAGGTCGAAGAAAACGAGGCTGACAATCTTCCTCCAGTGCTCCAAAATGCTCGCTCCAGTCCGCCGGAGAATGAAACAGCGTCGGTTTTCTCAGGACCGGCTATGGCAAAGGATGGTTCATCATGCGAATAGAATAGTGATGATTGAACATTCCAGTCCTGGTTTCCAAGGTAACTGTCTCTCCGTTGCTGTTCAATCTGAGCTGTCAACTTCTCTTTTGCAAACAAGGGATGAGTCTGAATGAGTCGATCAATAAAGTCGTTTTGAGAAATCGTACCGGCATTCGTGACCGTCCCTATTGATCCCGCTATTAGAAGTTGCAGTATTAGGGATTGAACATTACGCATCTTTATCCTCCTGGTCTTTCATTCTTGATTGCCGCTCTTGCTACTGTTGTGTCTTGCAAGTGTCGCGCCGACCACATCAGCGCCAACGTCCATTAGGGTTTTTATGATGTATTCCTGATCGCAATCTTTGATCAACCCGACACAGATCAACGATGCCAACCCGTGTGTAAATATCCACATTTTATTCAGGAGCCTTCGCCTTTCGGAATCTGATAACGATGCGAAATGTTGATCTTTGGCGAGTTCTCTGTCCAGGGCGTCCAGAATCTCATTAACTACATGGCGGTAATTGTCCCCTTCCAACATAAGCGTCCGGTATAGCCGACTGTGTTCGCACGCAAACATGGCTACACCCGTTCCCATATTCAGAAAAACACGATCGGTATAAGATCGACGGGTGTATTCGAGCAAAGCCTGCTGCGTTTTTCTGATCACCTCCAGAGCCAGTTCATCCATAGTTGCAAAATTATTATAAACGGGAGCTGTCGATGATCCCAGTTTGTCCGCTACACTGCGGGCGGTCAAATTCCTCAAACCACTCTCTTCAACTATCTCTCCGGCTGCTTCTATGACGTCATCTCTGGTGTATTTCACTCTAGGTGGCATATCTGACTATCTCCAAACAAGTATTGTGTAACATGTGTTAGCTTACGTATGTTAGGTAACAGATGTTTCGTTAGATTATCAAGATCGTTTTTTTAGATTCGGGAGATATTTATATATAGGCAGCAGTCGCGTTGTGACCTAAAACGGTGTAAACTATTGTGTTACAGTAGATATCGGGGTCGACGTGGCTGCTCAACATCCGGCAGCTCTGCTGTTTACTTTTTCGGGTCTTGTGGGGAGCCGCTAATTGATTCGGGTTCTTCAATATCGTACTTCTTCATGCGGTATATTAGAACATGCCGAGGGACATTGAGGTATTTAGCCGCTTTAGTCCGATTCCATCCGCATCGCTCAAGAGCATTGCGGACCAGTGATACCTCGGCTTCGCGAAAGGTGAGGTGCTCTGGTGTTTTTTCCTGAGTTGCGCCGTCCCGTCTTGGGTCAAAGGAACCAAAGTCTTCGGGGAGATCTTTGGGAGTGAGGGTTTTGCCGCGTCGGAGCACGATCATTCGCTCCACGAGGTTCTCAAGCTCCCGGATGTTTCCGGGCCATGAATGTCTCATGAGTTCATCCATTAACTTGGATGACAAGATGATATCATCATTGGGAGAGAATTTTCGGATGAATTCCTGTGTCAACACCGGGATATCTTCTTTTCGTTCCAGAAGGGTGGGAATTCTGATCGGGATTACATTCAGACGGTAGAATAAATCTTCTCTAAACCTGCCCTCAATGACGCGTTCCTGAAGATTAATATTGGTGGCTGCAATGACCCGTACATCCACTTCGACAGGACGTTCCGTGCCGAGAGGTTCAACCACCCGTTTCTGTAGGGCACGAAGCAGTTTGGCCTGAAGATCCCCGGCCGTGTCTCCGACTTCATCCAGAAATAGAGTCCCGCCATTGGCCAATTCAAATTTGCCTTTCTTGTCTTTGACCGCAAGAAACCATCAACGATTGAAGATATCCGCGAAGCAACGGTAGAGGCGGGCAAACGTCGCATACGCCCCGCCCTAATGACCGTGGCCACGACTATCCTCGCCCTGATTCCGGTCCTGACCTCAACGGGTCGGGGAGCGGATGTGATGATCCCAATGGCCATCCCTTCCTTTGGCGGTATGACAGTGGTCTTAGTGACGGTTTTCACAGTTCCCACTTTGTACTGTTGGCTGGCTGAGATACGCCTGAAGAAAAAGGAAGTAACGGAGTGAGTGATAAGCAAACTTCACGACAAATCTATGAGGTTGCACAATCCAATCGGTGAAGTTGTATAAGAGCAATCCATCTGTTAGTTCGTGTGGATTTGTTAGTACAAAAGGCTAAGCTCTCTGTTGAATTCTGATTCAACATCACATTGAATCATAATCAACTGTTCGCCCTCAATAACATTCGGTCCTAGATAGTATTCTTCGTCAATTCTACTATTGTATGGTTCGTAGAATCCGAACCCAAGGTAGCGCGAAACAGAATCGGCCAACGCTACCACCCGTGCTAACTGCTCGGAAGCCGGAGCATGGGCAAGATTGCATTTATGATGATTTGCGACTGCGACTGAGATTGACTTGGGAAAGCTCCAATTATCCAGCAGGGCCGCGCCAATATCAGCATGATTGAATCCCAGCTCTTTTTGCTCTTCGATTAAGAAGGCCGTTTGAGAGTCTTTGACGATTCTGATTAGTTCAGTATAGACATTGGGTGCAGTCTTCAACAGTACCAGCTTTCCAACATCGTGCAAAAGTCCGGCCAGGTATGCTTCCTCTTTATCCAATGCGGTCAGTCGCTCGGCTATTGTTCTGCAACCTATTGCCGTTGAAAATGAGTGGTGCCATAGGTCGGCGGCTACATTAGCATGAGCACAGTCATCGAACATCTGGAATGTTGAGGCGGTGATAATGATCGACTTCAATTGATTAAACCCAAGGACTTTGATTGCTTCACCCAGACTTGAGACTCTCTTTATTCGTGCGAACGAGGGAGAATTGGACATGCGGACTATCTTCGCAGAGATCGACTGGTCAGCGGAAATACTTCGGGAAATATCAGCTATATTGGAATTAATATCAGAAGTGAGTTTTATCGCTTTGCTCAGTATTGCAGGGGCTGAAGGAAGATCACCAAGTTTCTCAATGATCTTGTCGATAGTACGCACCTCGTTATTGACATCATTAATCATGGCTAGTCGCCTCGAATCAGAATATATTTTGAGTAAATTCAGCCCTGGTGTCCCATAACATTGTAAACTACAATATCGACTATATCCCCGAAACATTTAGCTGGTTGATAGGAACAGGAGTAGCTTTAATAGTTACGGACTATATTTTGCTCCAAAATATGTTTAAAGAATTCTGAATTATCCTGTGTTTATGCAGACTAGATCTGATTCACCGTGTCTCTTGGAAGTATCTGGGGTCGGTCCAAACACTTATGAGACACTTTGTACAGAGAGATGAATGGGGTTATCAATTCGCTACTGTGTGAGAATATCGCCGTTGATGTGACAAGGACTTTGGGTGGTTAGAAAAAGATGTTACATCCCAGGATGCAGGCTCTCTGATTTCAATTTCGGCGCGACAGGACCTAACCACCCTCTTATCGAGATACAAAAAAAACCGGCGCCCAAAAGACGCCGGTCTGGTTTGTAACGGATCGGACAATTAGTTCTGTTCGACCTGTTGCTTCTGCTCTTTCTGAGCAAGTTCTCTCTTGATCATATCAGCTTTGGCTACTTCGACCTGGTTGCTGATGCGAACAAAATTCTTTCCATAGTCTTTCATCGCCATTATCTGGTACGGAGAATAATCGTAATGGCTGTAGACGAACTTCAAATTCACCAACGAGCGAATATCACCGTCGGTCAGATTGATCATCTTCCACTGTGCTTCCGGTGTCACGCGGTACTTGGCAAAGATCGGTACATAGTGCTTACTCTCGATTTTACCGGTAATCATGACATAGAAATTGCGGGCACTGAGACCATAATCTGAAGCGATGTTTATCCAGCGGGAACCTTCGAGTCGTTTATTGACAACTTCCTGGTGACTCACCTTGGCGTCTGAGGCAATCTTGAAAACAACGGCCAGGTCTTCGTCTTCGATACCCTGTTCAGAAATATCGAGTACAACGTCGTTTTCGATATTGTAGTATTCGCCGATGTTCATGTAGAACTGGGTCTGTTGGTTGGAGGAAGCCGTAATGTTGGTGGCCAGAAATAGTAAGGCCAAGACTCCCAAAGTTGCGAATTTGCGCATAAGATTCTCTCCCGGATCATTTTGTTTTTGGTTAGATTTTCATCCTCTTAGCTGAGAGTATCGGAATTGGCCATGCAAATCTCTCGAATTGCCCACTTAATATTACTGTTCGGAATATTGGCTTCAATCTTGGCTATCATTTGCCAGAAAA
This sequence comes from Candidatus Zixiibacteriota bacterium, assembly GCA_030619345.1. Classification (GTDB taxonomy): domain Bacteria; phylum Zixibacteria; class MSB-5A5; order GN15; family FEB-12; genus JARGFS01. Next base: position 21,620 of record JAUXBO010000003.1, read on the forward strand.
AAGCCGAGTTTGCGGGTCACCAGAAGGCACGGATAGCGTGAACACTAATGATTTCAAGATTTATCTGGAATTCCGATACACTATAGAGTAAGATATACTCTAGATGCGGTTTTACCGCACTCATAATCTCAGTATAGCCAGCCGAATTCGAGAACAGGACCTTATGATGAGCGATATCAGGAAAAAGAAAAGCGACCTTATAACCGAACTTAAGGATCTTCGCGCACAGCTTGCCGAGTTGCAGGATGGTGAGTCTCCGAACTCCAGACGGCCTGAAGCTCTGACACAGGACAATGACAAGGCTTTTTTTGAATCAAGTCGAGACCTTCTGACGGTTGTCGATAGCGATGGTAAGATATTGCACGCTAACAAGGCAGCTCTTGATAGACTGGAATTCGAGATTTCAGAATTGGTGGGACAGCCGGTCCTGAGTCTACATCCGCCGGAACTTCAAGCCGAAGCCGAAGCCATTTTCCATGACTTGGTGACGGGCAAAATAGAATTCTGTCCCTTACCCTTGATTTCCAAAAGTGGAGAAGAGATTTATGTTGAAACTAGTATAGTTAGCGGGACATGGAACGGTGCCCCGGCTATTTTTGGAACATCTCGCGACATTACGGCAAGAAGAGAAATCGAGATTCAGCAGAAAAACTCCCTGATACGGGCTGAAACGGCAGAAAATAATCTTTCGGATCTCCTGAAAGCGACCACCACCGTTCAGATGGCTACTTCTGAAAAAGAAGTGTTGGAAATCGTTGCCTTGGCCGTACAAGAATCAGGCTGGGAATCGGTGGCAGTTTACCTGTTCAAGGATTGGCGGATAGTGGAATGCACTTTTGTTGGACTAACGGACGAAGACATCGAAATAATGAGCAACTCAAGCCTCAGTCCCGATCGGCGCAAAAACAAGTACGGACCAGCGATGGAGCCTTTCAAGGTGGGCAACTCCTATTTCATTCCATCCGAGTTGCGCGAACGCCATGGGTTTCCGTCTGTCGCCAGAAAATCCCGTCAGGCAGGGCAAGGAGCAGAAGCTTGGCATGAAGACGATGTTACGTATGTTCCTATGTACGGTCCTTCGGAAGAAATCGTCGGAGCCTTCTGTATGGATGATCCCATCGACGGAAAACGTCCGACACCAAAGACGTTTGAGTATCTTGAGTTCTTTGCTGATCTTGCTGCTGCCACAATTCAGAAGCTCAGACTAACCAGAGAGCGGGCGAGGGTAGAGGATGCGCTTCGAGACAGTGAACGGCGTCTTCGCCAAGCACAGAGTTTGTCAAACATAGGTAGTTGGAGTTGGAATCTAATGACAAACCAGAGAGACTGGTCGGATGAACTGTACAAAATATTTGAAATCGATCCTTCCGAAAAACTCACGGCCGACACATATCGCAATTTAATTCACCCCGATGATCTTCCCGCGTTCGATCAGTCAGTGAAGGAGGCCTACGAAGGGAAATCGCTCTGGTCGGCCAAGCGGAGGATTGTAATGCCGGACGGCCGGGTAAAGCACATCCGGGTCTCTACCCAGACTGAGCATGATGTGAACGGCAATCTGATCGGTATGACGGGGGCTATTCAGAACGTTACTGAAAATGTGGAAGTTTTCCTACAGCTTGAAGAAAGCGAAGCAAAGTATCGTAGTCTTGTCGAGCAGGCCAATGACGGTATCATAATCATACAGGGGCAACGTATACGCTTCGTGAATTCCCAACTGGTCGCCATGTTCGGTTACACCATGGATGAGATGATGGGCAGAGACTTTATTGAGCTTATAGCGCCACCTGAAAGAGGTCGGATTCTCAACATCTATCAGAATCGTTTTGAGGGAAAGGACGCGCCGAGCCTCTACGAGTCTAAGTGTTGGCACCGCGATGGTTATGAAGTCGATATTGAAGTTAATTCCTCTCTCATTACCTATGGTGGAGAATCGGCCGTTCTCTCAATTATTCGCGATCTATCTACTAGAAAGCAGACCGAGCGAGAACTGGTGGAAAAAGAAGAACTTTTGGCGGCCACAATTGAATCCACAGCTGATGGAATATTGGTCGTGGATGAAAAAGGTGCGGTGAAGCATGCCAACCATCGGTTTGCTGAGATGTGGAAAATTCCCGAGGAACTGCTAAGGGCAGGTAACGATGACCGATTGCTCGAATTCGTATTGGGGCAGTTGAATGATCCGGACGCATTTATTGCTGAGGTTCAACGCCTCTACAATACAGCGGAGAAAAGTCTCGACGAACTTCAGTTCAAAGACGGAAGAATCTTTGAGCGGTTTTCTTCCCCATTGCTGCATAATCAGAAGGTGGTGGGAAGAGTTTGGAATTTTCGCGATATGACCTCTCGCGTAAAGGACCAGAATGCTCTCGAAGAAAGCGAGCGGAAAAACCGAGCCCTGCTGGACGCCCTGCCGGACTTGTTGTTTGTTGTTAAGAGGGATGGGACATTTCTGAGTTACCGTTGTCCGCCTCCCTATATTCTGTTGGATCCGACTCTCGAATTCATAGGGAAGAAAATGTCTGAATGTCTGCCCGCGAGTCTGGTTGTTAAGGCGATGGCCACTTTGGAGGAGGCGTTTGTATCAGGATCGAGCATCAAGTTTGAGTACAGTCTTGAGATGCGGGGCCAGTTGAATGATTATGAAGCGAGAGCGGTAGCCTGCAGCGACGACGAAGTCCTTTTTGTTATTCGGGATATTACGGAGACAAAGCGTCTTCGAGAATTGGAGGCTCGTGCCCAGAGGCTGGAAACGGCTGGAAGTATCGCTGGTCAGGTCGCCCATGACTTCAATAACCTCTTGGGTCCACTCATGGCTTACCCGGATCTTATTCGCGAGGTTCTGCCAGAATCTCATGAGTGCCTTGAATTTTTGGATAGCATCGAAAACGCATCAAAACAAATGGCCGATATTAATCAACAACTGCTGACTCTCGGTCGACGCGGGCATTACAACCAGGAACCACTTAATCTCAATGAAATTGTGAGGGAAGTGGCCGGTGATCTAACTCGAATTCCAAACACAGTCAGTTTTAGTGTGGACCTGGCTGATGATCTCATGAATATGATGGGTGGTCGGGCACAGATTCACCGTGTTGTCAGCAATCTTCTGACTAACGCTATTGATGCTACTCAGGATATTGGGCGTATATCCATAACAACTCAGAATTACTATGTGGATAGAGTTACTATGGCTTACTCTCAAGTACCAAAAGGAGA
>JAUXBO010000109.1 GCA_030619345.1 Candidatus Zixiibacteriota bacterium
ATCGACAAACGCGCCGACCGAACTTTTCTTTTCCATCACCAGATTGTAGGGGGGGTCGTGCACAGCCAGAGTGGGTGGTTTGAAACCATCAATTGTGCATAGTTGACTTGTAAAATCAGAATCGGCCGCATCGCCACAACCAACGACATGCTGACCCTCGGGGTCCTGCCATATTTCACCCGATTTCAGACGACAATATGATAGAAGCCTGGCACGGATAGACTTATCGGCTGTGTCCAGCCGTGGGAGCGGACTGCGTTTCATACTGACATTGAATCAAAGCCCGCTAATCGGATCAACAAAAAGTCTCTGCGCAGGCGTCTGCACGCCCACGCAGATCGGATATTTTAAAAAGCGATTGCCGTCACCGTAATTACGATTTGAGAATGATTGAAATCAACCACCGAAAATGATGTTTTCCCAAATGAAAGAGCGCCGTGGACTTGTATATGGCGGGCAAACTCGTAACCTCCACCCAGAAGCATTCCGAATCCGGGATCGTTGGATTCGTAGTCGCTGTCAAGAGAAGTGTAGTCTTGCAGTCCGAGGCCGCCCACGACAAAGGCCGTGTGTCCGACCGGACCAAAATAGTGATACCAGCCAAGGCCTGAAAATCCCTGAATAGCATTAACACTTTTTCCCAGAGCTACGTCGACTGAAAACAGTACTCCATCTCTTAGATAGACCAGCATGTTCTGTTCATCCCAGGCATAGCCTATAAGCAGGTTTAGAGCCAGACCGGATTTGTCTTCGCTGGCCGATGAGAGACCATCAACCGATATACTGGCCACCGGTCCCAATCCCAATCCACCCCCCAATACAAATCCTTTACGAGTTCCATCGAACGCCGAAGCTGTCGCGACCAGTGTGATCGTCAACAGAACTGCAATACCCAGACTTTTGATCATTAAGTGGGCTCCTTTGAGTTGGTATTATGTAAAACAATAATCTGGTTTTGTCCCTAAATCAACGATATATTTTACTCAACAACTTAGCTCGGTGCCACACCCCGGGAACCCGATATATAATTCAATCTACAAACCGGTCCACAACAACCACTTACGGGGCTTTCCTCCCGTAGGCCCTATTTGCATTTGATTAATAGAAAAAATTGTATATTTTGTAGCGTTATGAATGACAAAATCTTATGGGCGCCCTGGCGCTACAAATTCATCAAGAGCAAGAAAGAGAAAGGGTGCGTGTTCTGTAACCGGATCAAAATGAAAGATACGGTCAAGAACCTGATCGTTTACCGGGGCGAGAAGGTTTGTGTCATCATGAACAAGTTTCCTTACAACACGGGCCATGTTATGGTTCTGCCGATTCGGCATATCGGTCAGATCGAAAGACTCACTACCGAAGAGTCGATTGAGTTTTTTGAGACAACTCGTCTGGCCGTGAAAGTTATCAAGAAGGCACTCGGCCCTGACTCTTTGAATCTCGGCATGAATCTCGGGCGCAGCTCCGGGGCCGGAATTCCCGGCCATGTCCATATGCACATAGTACCCCGTTGGCAGGGAGATACCAATTTCATGCCGGTGGTAGGAAAAACAGAAATCATCTCCGTTCCGCTGGAACCAATCTATCGAAAATTAGTCAAGGAGTTCTCGCGTCGATGACTGCGCGTAAGAAGATACCCACCAAGATTGAGCTTCTGCAATTGCAGAAACTTTACCGTACCGATGAAAAAATCGGTGAGCGGCTCGGCGGCGTACCTGCCTATCTGGTTGCTTATTGGAGACGTAAAAAAGGAGTGCCCAAGTATTCGTTGCCAAAATTCTCTGAGAGCGAGATACGGACACTGTGGGAACGTTACGGTGATGACGACAAATGCGGTCTAGAGTTGGGCATCTCAAAGGCGGCCTTCTATAATTGGCGACGGCGGTATGGTATCCGTGAGAAACCGGCCTTTCTAAAGCTGGAGCAGCTGGAACTTAATTTCCCCGGATTGAGATCGAGCACGGGTTCCATCACCCTTTTTGGTAAACAGACGGTCGCTCAGAAGATACTGGCTCGGCTGGCTTCGGCACAAAAAGCGGAAATTGGTCAGGAGATGGAAATTGAGCCAAACCTGATTGTCTGCAATTCCAACACACCCGATGTGATTACCGCTTTCCGTAAGCTGGGAAATGAATACGTAAAAAATCCAAACCGGATAGCTTTTTCTCTTACTCTTCCCGACAACGCCAATAGCAGACAGGCCGAGATTAACCAGACTATCAGGGAGTTTGCCAAACGGCAATCGATTAAGTCGGTTTTCGAATTTGCTCGCGGTTCCTGTCATCAGGTTCTCGTTGAAAGTGGCATGATTAAGCCGGGCGAACTGATAACCGGATGCGATCCGGCCGTTCAAGCCTACGGGTCGGTCTCCGCCCTGGCAGTATCGCACACGGCCGAAGTGATAGCCCAATCATGGGCCAGCGGAAAACTGTCGATGAAAGTGCCCTCATCGATTCGTATTGATGTCAATGGCCGACGGGTACGATCAGTTATGGCCAAGGATGTGGCCTTGTACGTATGCAGCCAGATAACTAAAGAGGATTCGGTCGACCGGATTATTGAGTATCATGGCACCGTAATTTCCCAGTTCAGCATGAGCGAGCGGTTTACTCTGGCCGGTATGGCGCATACGCTGAAGGCTCTCGGAGCCATCTGCCATTTCGATTCGACCATACGCCGCTACCTGACCAATCGCAACAACTCCCAGTATGCCCCGGTGGTAGCCGACAAAGATGCTGTCTACGACGGTCTTTTCCAAATGAATATAGAGCACCTTCCCCCGCAGATTGCGGGACCGAACTCGTTTGAAACTATCCGAGCGGTCTCGGAACTTGAAGATACTCATATCGATCAGGTCGTGCTCGGAACCTGCGCCAGCGGACGCTTTGATGATCTTAGAATCGGAGCCGAGATTATCAAGGGTAAAAAAATCAGTAAGAACTGCCGACTGCTGGTCGTTCCCGGCTCGACGGCTGTTTATCTGGAAGCGGTCAAAAAAGGACTGATCCGAGCCTACATTGAGGCCGGTGCCGTAATCATGTATCCCGGGTTTGGACACTCTCCGCAGTCCATCCTGAACCTTCTGGCTCCCGGTGAAAAATGCCTGGCCACTATCGGGAATATGCCCGATTTGTCAGGTGACAGCCGCTCGGACGATGAATCTTCTGACCCGGAGATTTTCATCTGTTCTCCCGCCACTGCGGCGGCTTCGGCTTTGACCGGCTCCATCACCGACCCGACCCGGTATTTGTCATAGACAAAAATTCAAGTGGGCGGCAGACATCTCGTCTGCCCCTCTTTTCGTGCGTCTCAGTCTCCGTAAGTCGGGAGGCCTGCCGCGCACAGCAATTATTTCCTATTTATTCCGTTTTCTTGGAAACCGTCGAGCCTGTTTTCTGTTCCTATTGGAGTCACTAATGATTACAAACGTTTATAACGGGAGATAACAATGGAACGTAAAAATGCTGTCACAATGAAAGGTAACGGAGTAACCCTGATCGGTCCGGAACTAAAAGTGGGCGACACCGTACCGGAATTTGGACTGGTCGACAACGGTCTGGCTCCGGTGAAACTGTCCGACTTACCGGCCAAACCAAAAATCATATCGGTGGTGACTTCGCTGGATACCGGCGTCTGCTCAATGCAGACCAAAAAATTCAATGACGAAGCGGCTAAACTAAGTGAAAAAGTTGAACTGCTTACCATCTCCGCCGACTTGCCGTTCGCTCAGAAACGGTTCAAAGAGGCCGAGGGAACTGACAAAGTCAATTTTCTATCAGATTATCGCGATGGGAAATTTGGTGAAGAATATGGCCTCATGATCAAAGAACTACGGCTACTGGCCCGCACAGTCATCGTGGTCGACAAAGAAAACAAGATCACCCATATTGAAGTTGTTCCCGAAGTCACCGACGAACCAAACTACGAGGCGGCGCTGAACGCGGTCAATAAACTGCTGTAGCTTCCTCTTAGATCGATACAAGAGAAAAGCCGGTGCAGCTTTAGAACTGTTCCGGCTTTTCTTGTTCAGGCTCTTCTTCCATATCCTCATCCATATGTTTGTCCTGCAACAAGCGGGACAACGGCGTAAACAGGAACAGTATCAGGACCAGCATGGGAAGAAATATCGGAACGTACTGCTGGTAGGTTGGAATGTTGACACTCGGCTGTGTCGGCATCGGATCGACCGGTTCGCCATGTCTGACCCATCCGCCAGATTGATCGGACAGCCAGCAATTCTCTCCCTGCCACACGCTGTACGAAGGACCGTAAGCCGCTTTCAGAATCAATGACGGAACCAGATAAAGCAGGATAAGAGCCATTAATAAAACCAGATTGCGTTTCATATCTCATGTTAGCGATATAGACTCAGGATGTCAATCGGCAGTTAGTGATTGCCGTTGGGACCGTAAAGGTTCCGACCTACTATTACTACAGAACGGGCAGACCCTTCGACTGCGCTCAGGACAGGCCGGGAGGTCTGCCGCGCACGATACGAAATACACTATGTTCGAGAGTTTAAATTTGCGCCGATCACGTCGCCTTGTTATCATGCGGAAAATTAGGAATTAGGAAGAATCGATGCGGTCAATTGCATAACAGAAGCGCTGGAATTGCACCGCAAGAAATTTGGTAACAACAAGAAATAGCCGGTTACGGTTGGGAGTTATTATGCCAAGAACAGGGACCTATCCGACACAGCCGTCTTTGGTGGGCCGCAAAATTTATCTGAGACCGGCCACGCCGGACGATATAATCAGCCACCATACCTGGTTTGTCCAATCTGAGCCGCAGACGCAGACCTGCCGGGCCTTTCCTTTTCGTTCCGCATCCGAAACAGCAGAGGCCTACAAGAAAAAAGAAAAGGACGCTTTTGAACAGCGATTTGCCATCGTTCGCAAAAACGACAAGATGCTGGTGGGCACGATCTCATTTTTTGATTATAACAATTTGAACCGATCGGCCGAGCTCGGACTCCTGATCGACCCGGATGAGCGCAAAAATGGATTTGCCAAAGATGCCCTCAAAACCCTTATCAATTACTTGTTCCGCCATCGTGACCTGTACAAAGTCTACGCCCAGACCTGGGCGGAAAACACGGGGTCGGTCAAACTGCTAGAGTCAATTGGGTTCAACCGGGATGGAGTCCTGCGCAACCATCACTTTTATGACGGGGAATTCAGCGCCGATTATATCTATTCCCTGCTAAGAGCCGAGATTGACTGGTAAGCAATAACGGTTATTCGCAGATCGGAGCCGGTCCACCGGCAAAAAGATAATCCACGAAATAAGTCAGGTCAGAAATATCCACCGGTACGCCGCCCGAAGAAACACCATCCACATTAGCCGCCTCCATGAACGGTGGGGGCGGACCGAAATTGAACAAGAAATCCACCAGGTACGTGAGATCGGAGATATCCACCGGGCTACTCCCTGTAATAATGTTGTCGACGTTGCCGCAGATGTAACCCTGGTTTAGTTCAAAGAGTACGACGCCAAAACCATCGGCGGCAAGTAACCTGTTCCCCTGAACTCCCACGCCACCGGTGGTGCCGGGCGTGTAGCGACTTCCCGCAAATCTCGGAGACTCGGCATTGGCAACATTGACGGCAGCCACACCGTAGAACATTGAAGCCACGTAGGCGTAGTCACCTTCGAATTTGAAGTCGACCGAAGAAGTAAAGCCGGGCAACTCAACAGTCGACAGCAGAGACGGGCTGAAGGGATCGGCCACGTTGAAGATGTCAATATAGTCACCAGTCACGCCAAAACCTCCAACGGATACCAGCGCGAAGAGGGTATCACCACGGAGATGCACATTTCGTACAAAGCCGGGTGTGTTATAGAAACTGGTATAGTAAACAGGGTTCTGAAGGTCAGACACGCCGACTATCGAAATACCCATGTTGAAACTGGCGAGAAAAATAATACTATCTTTGAGTTTGGCATCGTGTGGATTGGGAACCAATTTTTGCGAGATGATCACCGGATTTTCCGGATCGGCGATATTGAGAATGACCAGATGATCATAGGTTGCCAGAACCAGCAGGGTGTCATTTTTCTCAACGCTTCTGACCGCCTCCCCCGGAATACCGGTCCTTGAAATGAGTGTCGGAGCCGCCGGATCGGCAATATCGAATATTGAAACACCGGAAGAGCCTCCGGCCATGTACGCCGTATCACCAATGATTTGTATATCAATATTTCGTCCAGCAGAAGCAGCAAACCCGATTACTTCCGGAGTTGAAGAACCGGCCAGATCGAGAATCCATAACCCATCGGTGGCACAGACATAGGCATACTGACCGACAATGTCGGCATCGAATATTTTACCGGGTAATTTCATCTGTTGAGTCATTTGCAGACCAAATCCCTCGTGCGCGGCAAGAACACCAATATAACCGGAATCAATGACATACGCGTAGTCTCCCCGTGCCTGCACACAGGTGCGAGTGAAATACTGAGTCGAGTCGCCGAATTCTTCAACAATGGTCGGCGAAAAAACAGAGGTGATATCAACCAAGTTGATATCATCGTAACGAACACCGAGATACACTCGATCACCCACAAGATGCATATCCGTGAAGGATTCAAGCCCATTCGGTGGCATATAGGCGGCACTGGTAGGACTTGACGGGTTCGATATATCAACTATCATCAATCCTTCCCAGCAGCCAACAAAGGCATGATTATCGCGCAAATCAATCCGTCTCGGATAACCCAACGGGTCATAGGTCGAGATCAAGGAGATGTTGGCTGGATCGGCCACGTTAATAATGCGAAACTCGTTGGTCAGGTTAGTATAGCCAATTGTATCGCGAACTATGATATCATATGGGTGGGTGAATTCGCCAAATGTTCCGAGTAGCAAAGGATTGGTCGGGACGGTTATATCAAAAGCCATAATCCCTTCCCAAGCAGTCGCCAGGTAAAGGAGGTCACCATCAACATACAGCCCTCGGACACGGTCCATGGTTGGAACTTCGGCGACCAGCGCTGGCGCTGTAATCTCAGAAATATCCACGACCCTTAACGCTGCGATTCCCGCATTATTCGTATTGTCATGCCCACACCCTACATAGACGTAGTTGCCAGCAACTTCCACGTCGTTGGCACCATCGATAGCAACTCGTGACAGTTCGGATATGATTATCGAGTCGGTAATATCATAAATGACCAGACCGTGCGGGAAGGCGACGAAGAGATGATCACCACTTATTTGACCGTAGTGTGGTCTGCCCCATAAGGCCGATCCGAGTTCGGTAAACTCAATTTCACTTCTTGATGCTGACTTGCGTAAATCAGAATTGAAGTTCTCCAAAACGACAATACTATCAGGAGAGGCTGGGTCTTCTGCAAATATATTGGTCTCTACTGAGTTTCCAACCTCAGCACATACTGCAGTGACGAGAATGATTATGAATATCGAGACTGAAATAGCGACAAGCCGTGCATTAGATCGAATCATCCTGCGCCTCAAGATAAAAGGTAGTTATCGTATCTGTGTCATCAAGATAACTTAACCCTTCTTATATGCAAGAAGATTACCCGTCCAAGTCTGTGAGTGAAAACCAATTAGTAGAGTAGAAGTACTTATCTACCCCCGGTTGTCCTGACTCTGTGTCGGCGGAGCGGCAGCCGTCGGGCCATCACTACTTTCAGATGGTTGTTCACCGGGAAGAGTGCTGGGCGGCGAAGGCATCTGATTCTCTTTATTGCCTGATCTTATGTTGTAGATGGCGTCGTTAAGTTTTTGAAGTTCCTGCCGCGCGCGTTGAGCAAAGTCGTCCCCCTG
>JAUXBO010000041.1 GCA_030619345.1 Candidatus Zixiibacteriota bacterium
ATGGCTACGATCCGACTTGTTTGACTACAAACATGGCCAGGACGATACCAATAACGATAGCCCCGACGCCGATTCCGCCAAACAGGAAGAGCTTATTGCCGCCCTTCTTTTTTTGGGTCTCGCCGGATTCTTTGTCTTCTTTGCCACTGGCATCAATCTTAGTTTTTTCTTCGTCAGCTGCCATGATCAGCTCCCATTATGGCTTTGGCCAATGCTCGGCTCATCGAGCCGAACATTGGACCGTCGCTTGAACTCTGCTACTCGTTCGATAATGTCGTCTACATTCTCGCGCACCATAATCTTCTTACCGGTCGTAAGAGAAACTATCGTTTCGGGAATTGCCTCGACAAATTCAATCAGGTCGGAGTTAATCACCAACTCTGTGTCGTTTAAACGAGTAACCTTAATCACTTCTTATTACCTCTTTATGTTCACCAACTCATCAAGCATGCTATCCGAGGTCGTGATAATCCTGGCGTTAGCCTGGAAACCACGCTGAGCGGTAATCATGCTGGTGAATTCCTGGGCGATATCGACCGAAGACGACTCGAGTGCACCCGAAGTCAGGCTGGCCGAAATCGTCGAACCGGCCACACCTTCAACCGGCTCGCCGGAGTTGGCGGTCGGCTGGAACATCGATCTACCGGCCTTACGCAAACCAGCCTGGTTAGTGAAATCAGCCATGATGATCTGTGCCAACACACGGTTGACACCGTTGGTGAAAATGCCGGAAATATTTCCGGCCTGGTCGATTGTTATCTTTTCGAGAATACCGACTCCATAGCCATCCTGTCCGATCAGGGCCGCCGTGTGGGTGCCTGATTTGAAACCGGTGAGACCGTCGAAGGTACCCGAAGTACCCGCATCGATCTCTATCTGCATTAGAGATGCACCGTTTCGCGGATCGACGGTAAGAACCGCTGCTCCGCCGTTGTACTCAAAAGTGTTTAGTGAACCGTCCGTATTGAACTGAACATAACCGGAACCGCCAGCTGTAATCACTTCGTCGTCCAGCATCGAAGCCTGCCACTCCCAGCGATTAGTTACAATAGACCTGAAGAACTCAATCGTTGCCGTGTGCTTGCCGCCCTGGGAATCAAAGACATTCAGGGAGGTTGAGTGTGTGGTCGGAGACGTTTCAATAATCAGTTCGTTACCCGGTGTAGTAAAATTCAGGCCGCCGGCCGCTTCGATGGCTATGCCGCCACCGCCAAGCCCGTCCAGTCCAATTACCATACCGGTGTTCTGGTCAAATACCAGTTCCAGCGTAGTCACTACCGGTCCAGCAGCAGCACCTGTTCCCTGATCCGGGTTAAAAGTATCGGTCGCTACAAATGTGGAAGCTGCTCCACCGGCCGAGGTAAAGGAACTACCCGCAGCAACGCCAAAGGCTCGTTCCAGAATACTATTGGCCGCCGAAACCGATGACGTGAAATTGAAATCGACCGGAGCACCCGCCTTATCGCGTGCAATCTGTATTTCACCGCCAGCGGTCAACGTGGCCGTGAGACCGTCAATATTGCTAATGCTGGTCATCAGATCTTCGATAGATGAAGTGGCAGTCAGAGCCGAGATCGGCTGCGGGGTGCCACCATCTACCGATATCGACAATCCGGAAAAGTCAGTTACACCAAGCGAACCAAGCTGGGTGCTCAGTCCAAGACCGTTGATACTGCCGGTGTATGATGCAGCCTGCGCTTGACTACCGATGATACTTATCGAATGAGTGCCACCGACACCATCATCTGCATACTGTCCAGATACAGCTGTCACCTGCGACAAACCGGTCTGGACGATTGATGCCGATGAAGTGGTTGCCGATGAATCAATGTTTTTGGCTAATGTAATAATTTCGGTGGCTCGCGCCGGATCCTGCTGTCCAAAAGGAAGAGTGATCGGCTCGACAGTAGCCTGTGAGGGGATAATACCCGAAGAATTGGCTGTCTTGCCCATTACAAATAGACCTGTGGCCGGATCGACCAGATTCGAATTGGAATCAAAGCCGAATGCTCCCGCTCGAGTGTAGAACTTGTTACCGTTGGTATCGCCAAGGACAAAAAAGCCGCTACCCTGGATTGCCAGGTCAGTAATCCGACCGGTCGTTTCCAGACCACCCTGCAGGAAGATGTTGTCAATGGTTGCAACCTGCATACCGAGACCAAGCTGGATCGGGTTAGTACCTCCGCTTATCGCAGAAGGCCGACCGGCGCCCTTGAATGTCTGCACCAACGCTTCCTGAAAATTCACGCGACTGCCTTTGTAACCGATAGTGTTGATGTTCGCGATATTGTTACCAATCACGTTCATCTTCACCTGATGGTTTTTCAGTCCGGACACACCGGAAAAAAGTGATGCCATCATAATCTGTTTTCCTCCGTCTTAAAACAGAGTCTCCCCATCAAGATGGGGTCCAACTCTAATCGTTTGTTAATAGTTATATGTTTCATTGTTCCTTCATTGCTTCTAAAGAATGACCGCCGAGTCGATGTGAGTGACAACACCCTCGCGGAGATTATCACGATCAAAGACCGTCACTACCGTGCGATTATTGACCGCCACAATCATGGCCGCCTCGTCAGTTAGGATTAAAGTCTCTTTTGATCCCTTGGCTTCGGCTTTATCAATTGCATCCGCTATCTGTGCCAATCGCTCTTCAGACAATTCGATTCCCCTGGAGAACAACCGTTCCCGGGCGTGCTTTGAGAAATTGACCTGTCTGTCTCCGGCCAACTCAGCTGAAAACATGTCGCGAAAAGAACCATCCTTGATTCGCTCGCTGGTTCCCGGCTTACGGTTGGCAATCTCCAGCAGATTGGTTGGACGCTGGTAGTTGCTGATTTTAACTGGCTGTACTTGACTCATTTTCACTATTCCTTGTGCTGAGTTCTTCCGTTATTCTTCGCTCTCGCCTATGGCTGTGACATCTCCCAACGGTATTTCCGTCCCGCTCACTACCAGGTAGGCGGCTCCTGCGCGATACCTTATCTCTTCGACCTTACCGGTCAGCGAAAGACTGGGCGTGAAACTATCACCAGCGGCATCTACGGCCGTAACTTCGACAGAATACGATCCTTCGGAAACCCGATTACCAAAATTGTCTTTGCCATCCCATTTGAATCCGTTTATTCCGGCTTCAACATTGGATTCAGTAATCGTGTTGATGATATTTCCGAGGTCGTCCTTGATCGTAATAGTAATCTTGCTGGCAAAGTCATCCGTCTGATAGGATATCTGCGGCTCGGTTTCACCATCGAAATAGAGGCCACTATACGAAGCGGTCACACTCTTGCCGATCAATCCGGCCGCCATAGTGTTGTTGATTGACTGCATTTGAAGGAAATCCCACTCATTGGAAGTGGCAATGCCTTCAGCAATGTTATTCATCTGTTCCAGTGATGAAAACTGAGCCAGTTGGGCAACAAAGTCTTCATCCGCCATCGGATCAAGCGGGTCCTGGTACTGGAGTTTTGTAACCAATAATTGCAGAAACTCATCTTTCCCCAGACTCTGCATACTGCCGGTGGCTTTGGGGTTGCCGTTGGCATCGGTTGCAACCGGTGAAATAAACATCTTATCATTACCTCCTATGCGACAAGGTCGACACCCGATGACGACACATACGATTCCCTCGTGGGAGCGTAGTTCATCTCTGGGATCAATTCCTGTGTCGCTTCTAAGCTACTGTTTTCATTCGGTCTCTTTGTAACCTGACTGCGCCAGGCATGCGAGTGACGGAAAAACTGGTTCCCGGCGTCGCGATTACCAACTGAGACTTCAATCGATTCTACTTTCACATCAACACGTGAAAGCTGGTCTGTTAATTGATCAATTGATTTTTCCACCAGCGCTTTGGCCTGAACACTTTCTACGATAACTCGTGCCCGGAGACCGTCACCACGAAGAACCAGATTGAGGCGGGCATGTCCCAGGTGTTCCGGTTCGATATTGATGGTGACCGAGTTTCCTCCCGGTCGGAGCGCGGTACGAATGTCATCGGGCAACGTGAAGCGCGCGACTTTTGGCTGCGGAGCAACTGGCACGTCTCGGTTCAAGTTCATTTTGTCATTGTGAATCGCCGCCATCTCCGCGAATTCGCCATCCGCTGACATTGCTGTGGCCGTAGGTTGGGCGTTGCCTTTAGCTGCATTCGCGAAATTGCGCGGCAGTTCAGTAAAACCGAATTCTTCCATCGGTGTCATTCCAACCGATGGTTTGGCTATGATTGGTTCGGCCACCGGTCGCACGATTTCAATATCACCCGTCTGCCTGCCAAGCACTATTGGTTCAGCAATCACTGTCGGTTTACCGGTGACTACCGGTTTACCGGATACACTCTCTGTAGGACGTGAAACCTGTAAGGAGGCTCGGTCTAATTTTTTCTTAATCAAGAATGCATGACCTGACTGTTCCCCGACCAGTGTGATCTGGACCGGTTCGTTGCTTCCACTATTAGTCACCGATTTGCCGTCAGCTATCTGCTTCATTTGCTCCGGTGTCGTAGAAATCTCTAATCTCTTTAGATTTAGATTTTGCAGCAGATCATCGATTTCGCTGCTCGCCCCCGGCATCAGCCGCGCGTTCACATCTACTCGCACAGTCTCCGAGTTGGTCCGTTTCAATATGTCCGCAGGAAAGATCAACTTAATGGGTTCTGTTTCGTTTGGATTTTTGAGCGTCAGTTCAATTTTGTCTGAAGACACTTCCTGACGAATAATCTCGTACTCACCGGATTTGATCTCAACCGGTTTGTGCGTCAGCAGATCTTTCACAGCCGGGTTAAACTCAAAGTCAGCCTGCGGAAGCAATTTCTGAAGCTCGGTATTGAATCTTAGGACATTGCTGTCAGCTTTGGAATCAACCACTTCAACATCAGCGAGTGATTCAATCTGTACGCCAGCATTTTCACTTAACGGCTGCGATACAAAGTCCAGCAGGGTCTTTGCTGCCGGTTGTGAATTCTCATTTGTGGGATTGCTCGGGATGAATCCTGGTCTATCTGATTTATTCTCAGCAGTTCCATCGGCAATAATCGCCGATACGACATCAGCAACCGTTGTCTCAGTAGGTGCAAACGGTATGACAGGTGAGTCCTGACCCGGATTCAACAGATCACCCAGGATGGCGCCAAATAAGATCGGAGCGCCACTGCTTTCAGCGCCGGTCGGCAACTGGGGCAATTGCTCAATCGGCGCAATATTGCCAAGCAGCATGTCGAATATTTGGGTAGGAACTCCGTTCATCTCTATTTCTCTGCTATCGTTATCATCTGTTTGGAAAGCCGTGCCCCACGTTTGGCCGGGAATAAGGCCAGAACCTGGGAGGCGTTTTTGGTTTTCATGCGCGGCAGAATTGAAACCACCGTCCCATCGTCGAGATTAGCCATCAGTTTTGCAACCGAACGAGGATCCATGCCATCATAGAGTTTGGCCAGACTTGCGACTCTCGCCGATTCGGCCTGTTCAATCACGACCACTTTTCGTGAGACTTCGCGATTGAGCTTATCTAACTGACGATTTCTTGTTTCCAGTTCCTGTTCCCATTTATCCAGCCGGTTTTGCTCTTTCTCAAACCAGACGACCTTTTTGACCGAGTCTTTTCTGTTTGCTTCAACATCACCTTCGATCAATTCATCGTCGCTCGGCTCGTAATCAAGCATAGCCAAATTTTCCATTATTGCCTCAATCACCGATGGGTCTTCATTATCAAAGAGTCCCTCCGGTAGATCATCTTCAGTAATTTCTGAATGTTCTTCTTCGGAGTGATTCGACTTGTCAGTGCTATCTAAAACCACCGGTTCGGAATCAGAAGAAGTCGACTCAGTCGATTCGGTAACCGACGCATCGGCGGCTGATTCATTTGCGACCGGTTCACTTGAGTCGCCCATAAGAAAGATCGTCCCAAATGCGGCCACACCGATCAATGCAATCGTGATCACGGCCAACATGAGCATCTTCATCAGTCCGCCCTTTTTCTCAGGCGACTTTTCTTCTGTCTCATTCTTCTTTTTTGCGTCGTCACTCACTACAATTTCTCCACGGAATGATATTTCTCCACTGCCTTGCAAAGCAGTAACCGTGCCGACAATGGCATCGGCGACATAAGCTATTCTCATATAACGTCTTATCGCGTCGCAGTTGCTATTAGCCCACGCCTTGGCAGAGCCTTAGAAAGAAAAAATTTCCCAATGCGACGGGAAATAGAGTTACAATTTTCTGTTTGGATCACAGATACCGGGCTACTTTATTGGAATTGAAACGGAGAACACGAGCAATGGTAAGACTTGATTCTGAGCGACTTATAATAAGACAGGCTGATTGGGATGATATTCCGGCGATTGTCGATTACTTGAAACTGAATAAAGCGTATCACCCTCCGTTCGAGCCGATCAGAGATGCGGACTACTATACCGACGACTTCTGGCAGAAGAAACTCTCAAGGCAAGAGCGAGAGCTACTAAAAGCGACTAATGTCGAACTGTTTCTTTTCAGGAAGCTAAATCCCAACCGAGTTATCGGGAAAATTGGATTCAGTGAAATCGTCCGGGGAGCTTTCCAGGCCTGCTATCTTGGATTTGCGATTGATCAGGCGGAACAGAAAAACGGTTACATTACCGAAGCACTCCAGCCATCTCTGCTTTTCGCCTTCACGCAACTGAAACTGCATCGCATCATGGCAAATTACATGCCCCAGAACATCGCCAGCGCCAGAGTACTGGAGAAACTCGACTTCACCATTGAAGGAACTGCTAAAAACTACCTGAAAATAGCTGATAAATGGGAAGATCATGTCCTTACCAGCTTGACCAATCCAGAAACTGACCGGGTTTAGTAGATTACGATCGCTTTTTCACAACAATTACGGCAACAGCAACCATGACAATGATTATGACCGCAATCAAAGTCCACGGCTGAGTGACCTCAACAAATCCACCGCTGGCGAAAAAGACCGCCGCAAGTCCGCCTAATAAGGCTATGCTGATGATAAGAGCGACAAGGATCGCGTGATTTCCCCCGACCGTACTGCGATACGGGTCCGTTTGAGAGTGAGCGTCCATTGATCGCCGTTCCACCCGCCGCTTAAATCTGAGCCGATAATCATCAAATTTCTCAACCAACTCCCATCCGGATTGAGCTTCCTGCTGACGGACTTCTTCAATCTGTTCAGAATTGCGAAACTTACGCGTGTGAGCGCGTACTATTTTGAATTCCCAACCATCGAGATCGTCGGAATTGTATTGAGCCATTTTCTCTTCCTCCTGCTCACGCTTTTTCTTGGCGGCTGCAGCGGCAATCACAATCATAGTTGTCGGAACATAAGACATAGGATACTCCTCCCTCTATATACTCCCAATACGTGCAGGTATTCAAGCGGTTCCAAAAAACCATCAGACAAGGGGTGGCCGAGTCAAACTTGTTTGGCCCGGATTTTCTAACCTGGCAAATCTGGAAATCAACCGGGCACGACAGCAACTTCGAATCCATAAGTCATGCTGAGCTTGTCGAAGCATATCTTTGCTTTCCGAAGAGAATCACCCGCCGACTCCACTCAGGGTTACTTGGGTCACACACACAGACAAAAAAACCGGTAAGTCAAAAGACTTACCGGCCTGAAAAACTCTCATACTGATAATACTATTGCACCGGACAGGGCGGAATTGGAGCGCCGCCATTAAACATGTAATCTACCATGAAAATAAGATCCGAAAGATCGACCGGACCGGCCGTTCCCGGCAGACCATCCACATTCGCCTCTTCCAGACATGGCGGTTCAAAACTGTCGTCGAAAACGAATAGATACTTCACAAGTGCAACCAGATCCGAAATCTGCACCATCTCTCCCGAGTGGTCGACATCCCCTCTGATCACACAACAGTCTGACATTCCACCACCCACAACTGCGGCCTCCAGAAAAGATAGTCCATTATAAGCCGCCAACGCATCTATGAGATTCCCATTGCCGGTGTATTCAAATACCTGACCGTTAGCTATCGTCGGAAGGATCACCGAAAAGTCCAGGTTCGGGAATACCATCACCCTGGTCGTGAGGCTGTCTGGCCCACCAATTGAGTGATTCGGCAGGGTAGTCGTCATCATAATCTCGCTGTCGAAATAAAGCATCAAGGCGCTCAGGCTGTCGGGATAATTTACGGTGATCGTCTTGGCCACAGTATCCTGCACCAAGAAAACAGTATCGCCGATACCGGCCTTGGGAGGAGATAGATATGGCAGTGCGTCACCCATTATGATCCGATACAAATAGACCAAGTCCCACAACGTCAATTCTATACCGTCGACATTGACATCACTGGCAGCTGCCTGCATTTCCCAGTTAACACTAAAAACAGCCGGACCGTAGAAGAAATAATTTGAGAACAGAACCCAGTCGGCAATTTCGTTTGGGATTCCATTGAGATTGATATCGCCCCGGAAATCAATTGAATCAGCACACACAATATCAATGCCACCGTGAGTATAGTCAATCGCCCGAATTCCTATTGAACCTCCGGACGAGTCAAGAATACATGAAGTCGGCGCACCAAAATGTGAGGGCAGGTCGTGGTTATTTTGGATCGGAGGACCGTCATCATAGTCGAAGACGTTGTTGGATAAAAACAGAGTGTCACCCATCGGGCCGGACACGGCATTGTCGCCACAATCAGCCCACCACCAACGAACCGGCGAATATATACATTCATAATGATAGTCCGAGGTTACCAAAAAACTAATGCTGGCCAGTTCGCCCGGAGCATCAGCGAAACAGGTTGGATGATTGTCCCCGTTGTTGATTTCGGCGACAGCGACTATTCTGACTAAGCCGATTGTATCAATTCGATACTGAAAATACTCCCAGCCGCAGTCCTGCAGCAACTGCCCCGGTTCCGCCGACATAAAGGACAGAACAACAGGGTCATAGGAAATCAGGAAGTCGAAACCGGCGATATCAATTGGTTCTGGTCCTATCTCATCAAGAGTGATTCCCAGAGTTTCAATTGAACCAAGTGGGGTACTGTGGGATTTCTCAATACTAATCGCTGCCCTTGGCGTTTGTATGGAGTCAACGTAAGAAATGCCAATCCCACCGTTCTGAAAGTCCAAACCCCTTAGGCGCAAAGTATCAGGGCCGGAGTACCCGTAACAATCCGAAGGTGCCCCGGTATGAGAGAACATAGGTTGATCCATCGTGATGGGTGAACCATCGTAATCGTATACCAGGCGCGAGATCAAGAGCGTATCAAGCTCCCAATACTCTGAAGTACTCCCAATATTATCATTGCAATCGGTCCAGACAAACCGCAACGGGTAAAACTCACCTACGTCTCCCTGCAAAGAAAACCCGATGCTCAATAGTACGGTCGGTTCATCAAAACTATCGATCGGGCAATAGGAACTGCCTACTCTCACGGTAACACGCAAAAGCCCCTCAGGGCAGTAGCCGTTGCTGCAATCAGTGTTAGTATCGAATCTCACGGTGGTCGGCCAGACACAGTCATGATAGTTCAGTGTGTAAGGTGTCATTGCTTCATAGCCAATGACAAAACTAAAATACCGGGGAGAAAACGGTTCTGCTCCCGGATCGAGTATTATATTCACCCACGTATTCTGCCCCAAAGACTGGTCCATGACCGTATCAATGCGTATAGTCGCCTGCTGGGCAGCAGCGCCGGTGGTAAAAATTATGATAGTCGCCAGACATATAACGGCGATTGTCAGGTTGTGGCTCGTGTTCGAGATTAGCTCGCTGCGTCTAAACATATCTCATCCCTTTCACAAAGAGTTTCGGTTTGATCTGTTAAAACGTTAGCGAAAGTGCGATAGGTACGGTTTAGTCCTGCCTAGTATACGTTATATCTTCGGCCCAAATATAATGCAATCGTATTGCCTGTCAAGACATTTTGTGGAGGGCTGGGTCGGGTTTGGGGATGGTCGCCCACGGCTTGCCGTGGGAGCTGGGAGTTCTGGCTGCTGTTTGCAAAGTACCCACCGCAAGCCGTGGGCGACCCCATCCTTAATTATTCCAGTGAACTATCAAGCTAAGTCATGCTGAGCTTGTCGAAGCATATCTTTGCGCCCGCCGACAATCGCCCTTCGACAGGCTCAGGGTGACTTAGCAGGGAGTAGGTCAAAATCCCCTTTAGGGGTTTTGACATCAACCAACGTCAATTGAGTTCATGGTTGCCTATTCTGATTTCTTCACCACGAGCAATTTGCAGCGTTGTAGGTCAAACGGCCTGCCGTTTGACATCCGTGGGCTAAGTTACCACATCCCCCTCAACATAGTCGTCATGGGCACGAGTGATTTTGACGCGGACGATGTCTTTGGTAGATTTGCCGATGTCGGACAGCTTGACTTTGACATAATTATCAGCCACTCCCCAATAAAAACCGCCCTCACGACTTCTGTTCTCGGCGATAACCTCAAGCGTCTGCCCCACCTGCCGCTTGTAAGAACGGGCACGAATGGCATGCGATACAATTGTCAGTTCTCTGTTGCGTCTTTTGATCTCGACAGGATTGATCTTCTCCCCCAACTCGCTGGCCGGAGTTCCCGGACGGTCGGAATAACTGAAAACGTGCAGATAGTCAAGCAGCCCCGAATCACAGACCGACATAGTCTTTTGAAAGTCTTCCTCAGTCTCACCGGGGAATCCAACTATTACATCCCCTCCTACGATTGTCTCCGGGTTAGCTTTTTTGACTGCCGTCACGCGCCTGATATAAGTGTTCTGGTCGTATGGCCGCAGCATCTTCTTGAGGACATTGGATGATCCCGATTGGAGCGGCATGTGGAAGTGACGACAGATTCGACCGTTTGAGTCGGCGTATGTCTGCACCAATTCTTCGCGGACCGTTTGTGGTTCAATTGACGATAGGCGCAAACGGTGCAGGTCCGTCTCACTGATAATCATGCGACACAAGTGCGCAAGGTTTTTTACCTGCGGTTCAACTTTTCGGTTCTTGTAATGCCCCAAATGCACCCCGGTGAGAACAACCTCATTGTAGCCATTCTCGACCAAACGATTGATCTCGCGGATGATTTCCCCTGCCGGACGGTTGCGAAGACGCCCGCGCACCGACGGAATAATACAGAACGAGCACCACTGGTTGCAGCCGTCGGAGATTTTGATCCAGGCGCGGTTATGATCGAAAAAGTCGCCGATTACATCGGAACAGCTTTTGTCCGGCTCTTCACTTAGCAGATCGGGAAGCTTCCGTTTGAGGATCGAGACAATATCATTTTTTTCGGCGTTGCGTATGATGACATCGACCTGCTCCATCCCTTCGATCTTCTGCGGGTCATTGTCGACATAACATCCCGCGACTACGATACGGCCGTTCGGGTTTTCGCGGGCCGCTTTGCGGATCAGGTAACGGGAGTCGGAGTCGGCCCGATGAGTGACGGTGCAAGTGTTGATGACATACAGATCGGCGATTTCCCCTTTGCGGACGCGAGTAAAGCCATACGGCTGGAGTGCTTCGGCCATCTTCTCGGTCTCGTACTGATTGAGCCGACACCCTATTGTCTGAACCCGTATCTTTTTCTGTGCCATATGTTCTTGTATGCCAGTAACTTTCTGTTGCTAAACTACAAGAAAACATTATATTTGACAATAGGATTTAGTTATTTATACTTGTCATCATATTTGATGTTCTTTTGTAG
>JAUXBO010000203.1 GCA_030619345.1 Candidatus Zixiibacteriota bacterium
TCGGGACCCCTTCGTCAGGCTCAGGACAGGCGTAAAGGTCCCGACCTACGGGAACTGATAGCTCACTCATCTATCAACCTGAACTGCTCTATCCGGTCAAGCCGAAATGTCCGCTCATCATTTACAAGAAAACAATAAGCCATCAAATACAGATTCCGGTTGTGGCGGAAGACTTGTATTGGTTTAACAGTTCTTTTTGACTGCGAAGCATTGGGGGAAGAGTACGTCATTTCCATTTTCGTATCTGCCTGAATCGCCTGTAAGATTGGCTCAAACTCGGGGGGAACATCGGTGGTGGCCGACTGCCAGCTATCCATTCGCGAGACTTGCAGGGTGGCTTCAATCTCCTCCCAATTGTTGAACAGAGGAAGTTTCTCAAGCGCGAGCAGGAAGAGCTCGCGGACCAGTTCAGCATCCCCCAGCGCTCTATGTTGCTGCGAGTCGGCTATTGAAAAGCTGCGAGACAGAGACAAGAGTGAGTATGAATCCTGACCGGGGAAGAATTTACGAAAGATATCAATCGTATCGAGAATCGCGTTGGAAGTAAACTTCCGCCCCAGTCTCTCAAGCTCACAGGCTACAAAAGAGATATCAAAGCCGGCATTGTGTGCGATCAAAATCGAATCCGGTCCGCAGAAAGTCTCGAATCGCTGAAGAACCGAGTCAGCTTTGTCGGCCTCGGCCACCATCTCGTCAGTGATCCCATGAATAGATATTACTTCGGCTGGCATTGATCGACCGGGGTTAATCAACTCCTGGAAATTAGCAATTATCCCCTTATCAATTGAGAACTTAACTCCGGCTATTTCTACTATCTTGTGGCTTGGAGCCCAGATGCCGGTTGTCTCAGTATCAAAGGCTACAAATTCGAGGCGATTGAGGATAGATTTCGAATTATCAGCTGTTTCCATTGGTTCAAAATAGGGAATTCTCTGCAGTAGACAAACAGGTTTGTTGCAAACTGGTTTGGACCAAACTAGTTTGTTGACAAAATGGTTTTGCGTATTATCTTTTTACAGAGGTATATGTCATGAATTATTTGAGACCAGAAACTAACCACAAGGCCGCTTACATCAAAGGGGCCTCCAAAGTTATGAACCGCTATACCCCGACCTCTGCCTCCGGCCTCCAAGACTCATAGGTGGCACGACCACAACGTGGCAATGCCACTTTTGTTTGATTTGTCACCGGTGGTAGTGGTGACAAAACGTAATTCCTTTAAAAATGAAGACATAATGAGGTGATTCCAATGGCAATAAGGATAGACGGCTCCGGCCTGACGATAGAAAAAGTAGTTAGAATTGCGCGCGATGGTGAGCAAGTTGAACTATGCCCGGACGCGATCAAGAGGATAGAGCGTTGTCGTGCGATGGTCGAGAAAAAGATCGAAGCGGGCGAGACGATGTATGGGATCAACACCGGGATTGGTGAGTTCTCCGAGGTCCGTCTCGATGACGATCAGGTCAAGGATTTTCAGAAGTATCTGATTTACAATCATTCGGCCGGTATCGGTGAACCGTGCCCGATCGAGCATGTCCGGGGCGCGATGGCCGGGAGGATCAACGTTCATGCCCACGGTAATTCCGGCGTCAGACTGGAAATCACCCAGACGTTGGTAGAAATGCTGAATAAAAAAGTCACACCGGTAGTTTGCGAAAAAGGCTCGGTTGGCGCTTGCGGCGATCTTGCTCCGATGTCGCAAATAGCCCTGTTGATGTTAGGCGAGGGAGAGGCATTTTACAAAGGTGAACGTCTCGAGGGAAAGACAGCCTTTGAAAAGGCGGGGATCAAAGTTCCCGGTCTTCATGCCCGTGATGGTCTGGCGACTATCAACGGTTCAAATCTCCTGACAGCGATGAGCGCGATTTTTCTGTTTGACGCTAACAACTGGCTGAAGCAGGCTGAAATCGCGGCCGCTATGTCGCTGGAAGCGCTCAAGGCAAACATGAAGCCTTACTCGGCCAGACTACATGAAGTGCGTGGGTTTGCCGGGGCGGTACGAAGCGCTAAGGCGATAGAAAATCTGGTGGCTAGTGGGGATCTCGCCGATGGCAAAGAGAAATGCAAAGTTCAAGATGCATACTCAATGCGGTCCACACCGCAGGTGATTGGGGCGGCCCACGATGCGCTTAAATATGCCCGCGAACAGGTAGAGATTGAACTCAACGGTGTGGGCGACAACCCGATCTTTTTTCCCGAAGAGAACCTGCAACTATCGGGTGCCAACTTTCAGGGATCGCCGGTATCGCTGCCTATGGATCTGGCCGGGACAGCGATCTGTATGGTCTCGGTTATGTCCGAGCGGCGGATGAACCGGCTAAACAATCCGGCCCTCAGTGTCGGGCTGCCACCGTTTCTAACCAAGAGTGCGGGGATGTTTTCCGGTCTTATGCTGAGTCAGTATACAGCCGATGCGCAGATTGTCGAACAACGCATGCTCTCCGCGCCAGCATCAATACAGTCAATTCCGGCGGCCGCCGATCAGGAGGATTTTGTCTCCATGGGTATGAATACAGCCCTGAAGAACAATCAGATACTCGACAATGCCTACGGTATTCTTGGAATTGAATTCATGGCCGCAGCGCAGGCGCTTGATTTCCGCAAATACAGTTTCGGTAAAGGTGTCGCCAAAGCAAAAGAAGTGGTCCGCCGACATGTCGACTTTCTGGATATTGACCGTCCGCTTTACCCGGATCACAACGCGATGAAGAAACTTGTTAAGTCCTGCGAGATTTTGGGCGAAGTGGAGAAAGAGATAGGGAGTCTGGAATAGCGAACAGAGTTGCTCAAAGTGTGAGACTAATCAGTCGAGGGCTCCCGGTGTTGATAATTGATCGGCGACCTGCATGATAGATCTGAGTTTTGACTGCAGGTCGGCTAACTGTTCCGGGTAATCAATGGAGACATCTTGACCCGGCAGGGTGAGTTCGTGGGTTCTTATTAAAAAAGAACCCACGCCAAGATGCTCGCAGTAATAGAAATTTTCAGAAAGAATTCCGATTCGCTTGAAGACACTCAGTAGCGCGAACCCGCCGTCTTCGTGGTCAAGGCCAAGTATGTTTCTTCCCCAACTTTCGTGACCATAATTTCCACCAATAATGCCCATAACGGTGGGGAGTAGATCGATCTGGCCGCAGTACTTATCAACTCTTTGAGCCGAGTCGCCGATCAATGCTGGGGCATAGATCAGCCAGGGTATTTGGTGCAGGGGTGGGTCGAGATAATAGTTCCCGGTACGCAAGCGGGTGTGATCCGAGATGAACAGGAAAATCGTGCTGTCGAAAAACGGCATGTGTCGAGCCCGGTCCATGAAGAGCCCGAGGGAATGATCAGCATAAATCTGACTGTTTAGTTCCCGACAACTGTCATTGAGGCAGTCGAAACGCTCGACCGAGGAATCGGGCAGGTCAAACGGTTCGTGATTGGACAGTGTCAGGAGGGTCAGATTGAACGGTCTTTGTAGCGAATCGATTTGGTTAAGGGCCAGGTCAAAGAGGTGATGGTCGGGAATGCCCCACTTTGAGAAGCGTAATCTGAAGGGAAGATCATCCTGCCCGCGGAATCTCGAATATCGCTGGTCGCGCAGGAAGCCTTCCATATTGTCAAACTGAAGATCACCGCCATACATGAAACTGTTCTGGTATCCGCGATCATTTAGTATTCGTGACAATGATACAAAGGGGAGATTGGCCTTGTACCGTTTCATTATTGATCTACCCGGAAGAGCGGGGAAGGAGCAAAGAGTGGCGGCTAGGCCATAATTGGTGCGCATTCCATTAGCATAACAGTTAGTGAACAGCAGGCCGTGCGCAGCGAGGCTGTCGAAGTTCGGTGTCAGGTGTCGCTCATCCCCAAGAGCGCCGGTGAAACGTCCTGCCCAGCTTTCCATTATGACGATTACCAGATTTGGCCGCAGATAGAAGCTTTTTTTGGGCTGGGTAGTGATTCTCATCAGAGAACTGTCCGGCTGTTGCCAGGCATCGTTGGGACGACCAATTGTGTTTTGCACTTCATTGAGTCCGATGGAGAATTGGCTGAATGAAAATCTCTCATTCTCAGATAGATATACCAATCGTGGATCATGGTTGTTCTCAAAATAGGATTTGCCCAAAGTGTAGGCCGGGTTCAGGGCCATCTGATTGGCGAAGTCATTGTCCGAGAAGTATGCTGCGCTCCAACTCAAGGGAGCCAGATCGATTCGTCCTCGCATTCCGATACCGGCAATTACGATCAACAGTACATAGAGGGTTAGTCGCTTGGTCCAGGTTCCGGCAGGAATCGGTGCGCATCGCTCGTAAATCAGTCGCACTGCGAAAAAAGAGAGAGTACTTATAAGCAGCCAGCCACCGATTGACCAGAATGCTCCTACATCGATAAAAATTAGGTCCCAGGCAAGTTTGCCCTCGCCAAGGTGCTCGTAGGCTAGGTAATTCAGTCGTGACTCGAAGTAAGTGAAGAAGCGAATATCGGCGAGGGAAGTGATTATCAAAAGGACAAAAGCTGTGGTGAGATAGGAAACAATGGTTACGCGGCTTGCTTTTTGACTCATTCTAATAAACGGCAAAACCAATATAATCGGCGAGAGCGCTAACAATAAGACGACGGTGTCGAACCGAAGGCCGACGAGGAAGGACTGAAGAACAAGCGAGAGGGATAGATCAGAGGAGAAGTCGCTGAGTTGCAGGAGAAAGACAAGCCGCAGGAGAGTAAACAGAACCAGTCCAAAGAAGTAAGTTACAGCAACAAAAGAAAACGGCCCGGTAAGAGAATACCAGGCTCGCTTGCTGTTCTTGTTTAAGACAATTGCGGCCATGCCGACAAACAAAGGCAACAGTCAGTTGTCGTCAAGTTATCTCTTGGTTAACTGTCCTCGATTATCACCGCCGTACCATAGGCCAGTAATTCCGCAGCCCCCTTCATCAGCTCTGAGGTTGAGAATCGAACCATAATGATTGCGTTGGCTCCCATCTCGTCGGCTTCGGCGATCATGCGGTCAATTGACTGTTCACGCGATTCGGCAATCAGTTTAGTATATTCAATTATTTCGCCCCCAATCAAA
>JAUXBO010000112.1 GCA_030619345.1 Candidatus Zixiibacteriota bacterium
CCTCGTCGAGCTTCAGATAAGCATAAACATAGAGATTGGAAATGACGATATCGATACTATCAGAGAGCTTCAAACAACCGAGCAGCATCTCGGGCGCATCACCCAAATGACCACGGTATGGCTCAAATGCGGTGAGCTGGCCTTTGACAAACAGAAAATCTTCTTCCCAACCTTCAAGCTGAGAATAAATATCTTCGACTTTCCATTTGTATTGATCCTCAATATCGGCGCGTTTTGGAATGGTGCTTTCGTCCTCGGCCTGTATTTGAGACATCGGCAGCCATAGAATGGCAGCAAAAACGAGGATCAGGCCGATGCGGGTACGATTTTCTCTTTGCATCTTTAGAACTCCCTAATTAGCTTGGTGAAGCAATGTAACTTAATGTCATTTTCATGGCTCAAAATATAGTCAGATAAGTGACTGTTGTGAATCGAAAACTGTTTAATTCTCAAAGGCAAATAGTGTTTACTGCTTTTTCTACCGTCAGACTCCACCAGACCGACGCCGCCGGGGTGCTATTTTTCGGCGACTATTTCCGCATTGCCCATGATGCTTACGAGGAATTCCTCGAATCTATCGATTACAGTATTAGATTTGTGATAGAGGAGGCTGACAGCCTCCTGCTGATTGTACATGCCGAATCGGACTACCGCCGACCACTCAGGGTGGGCGGTAAAATCAAAACAGAAATTATCGTCAATAGGATTGGCGGCTCTTCTTTTGTGTTGGGGTACTCAATAAAATCTATCGACGGAGCCACTATCGCGAATTTGACTACCGTACACGTTGCTGCCAATCGAGCCAATGGTAAAAAACGATCTCTGCCCAAAGATCTTGCGGACAAGCTACGGCAGCATTTGAAAGAGGCTGACTAAGCTTCATCTTCAACCAGTTTCGCCGCATATTTGGTTAGCTCAGCACGACTCACTTTGACAGCTGATCCCAACAGATGCGAAGGCCAGGCGCTGATTCTCACTGGCAACATATAGGACGGCAGCTTTTTTCTTAATTCAGCCGTGAGATACTCCGGATCAAACTCTCCCTCTATAAAGCAAAATGGTCGCTGCCCAAACTCCTCATCTTCGATAGGAACAACCACTACCTGCCGAGTATCGACAATCGACGTTACCTCAGCCTCCACCAATTCCGGTTGAACATTCTCACCACCGCTGATAAATATATTGTCGGCCCGCCCGATGACATGAAAGTTACCGAATTCGTCGATTCTGGCCAAATCCGAAGTATGAAACCAGCCGTCGTTATCAAACGGTCTTTCCAGACCTTCGGAATTTCGATATCCCGAAAAGAGCGTTTCTCCGCGCACCATAATGGTGCCATCATCATCGAGATTCAGTTCACGCGCGGGCAGTAACTTGCCGGAGCTGTTCAAGTCGGTGGCCGAAGCGTTTTGGTTGGTGGTTGTAACTTGCGAAGCCATTTCAGTCAGGCCATAACTTGTGTAGATTGGCAGTTTTAAGTTGAGAGCCTTCTTGATCAACCGATTACTGATTGGACCGCCTCCCAGGAGAATTGCTTTGAGCTGTGATAATTGTTGGCTGGCCGGTGCGTCGTCCAGTAGGCGATACAACTGAGTCGTAACAAGCGAGATATGGGAGATCAAATTTTTTTGAATTACGGAGCCAAAGTCCGCTTCTTTTTCCGAAATGACAACGGCCGCCCCGGTTAACAGAACGCGGAAGAGTATGGCGAGCCCACCGATGTGAAACAATGGAAGGGATAGATGCCAGCGGTCAGCGCGATCCAAGGTTATATTTTGATTGGAACCGATGGCACTGTAGATATGGCTTCCGTATCTGTGCTGCACTCCTTTCGGGCGACCGGTCGAACCGGAAGTAAAGATAACCGTGGCCGCCTGGTCGAAACTGACCGGGCAGAGATCATCGGAAGCTCGGTCACTGTTCAGGTCAACGACCTCATTCATGTCAAGTGACTTGAATCCTTCCGTCAATTCTCCCGTGCCGGTTTCTGCTAAACTAATAATGTGACAGCACCCGATATCGCGTAGGAGTTGGTTCGCATACTCCGGCGGGAATTTCGGATTAATCGGACAAGCTATGGCGCCGACTCTCCAGAGAGCATGAAGCAAAACAATATATTCGGCCGTAGTTGGAGAAGAAACAGCAACCAGATCACCTCTCGAAATGGAGCTTTGCTTCAAAGTCTGGACACAGTTGGCGGCCGCAAGGTGGCATTGACGATACGAAAATCTCCGGGCGGAATCGATAATATATTGGAGATCACCAAACAACTCCGCTGCTACGGCCAGAAGACAACGGTTTTTATTCACCTCAGGAGACCTCCCGAAGTAGATCAAATCGAATCTCACTCACAATCTTTGGAAGAGTGTTCAAATCTATACGTTCGTTCTCGATCAAAATCGGATGACATAGAAGGTCTTGTGCGAACCATCTGACCGTACCCAGACCGGCTGCATGATCTGGCGATGAGAGAGCCGACGCAAAATGAGCCAGCATAGTTGTTCCGACCGAAGTTTCAAAGGTGGAACTAATCGTGGTCTTGATTCCCAGATTTCGTGCGGCGCGTGCAAAGCCAATCGTGTGGGCTATGCCTAACATGGTCGGTTTCAAGACGACCGCCACCAGATTCTTGATTCCGCCAATATCAGTTGATTGTAATTGAGTCAAAGATTCATCAAGAGCGAGCGGAAAGCTGCATTCATCCGGCAACTCGGTGTAACGAGACATTTCGCATAGTGGTTCTTCGATATACTCCAGACGATTCACGTCGACCTCGGCAAGAAATTCCGCAAGCTGCTCAATCGACCAGGACCGGTTGCAATCCAAACGGAGTTTGATTTTTCCGGCTGTTTGATCAAGCAGCCACCCCACTAATTCAATTTCCTCTACCAGCTCTTTCCGTCCCAGTTTAACTTTGAATGTTCTGTAGCCGGACTCGTACAATGTCAGCGCTGTTTTCACGATGTCACGAGAAGAACCATCCAGAAGAGCGTTGACCGGGACATAGTCGGTCACTGTTTCGGCCAATATTTCTCCCGGCAACTTACTATTGTTGGATGCGACCAAATATAGTAAGGCCGACCCTACACCAAACTCTACTGATGGACATATCTCTTGAATGAAACTCGGTCTTGCTTCTCCCGCGACAATCGCAGCGAATAGTTCGTCCACATTGACGCCCGATAAATCCTGCTTCATGCCCACTAATTGATGGCGAGCAAGGTCAAGCGTTTCCAGACTGAATCCTTCGAGCGGAGCAACCTCGCCCCAGCCTTCATTACCGTCATCATCCCAAAGTCGGAGCAAA
Source organism: Candidatus Zixiibacteriota bacterium (assembly GCA_030619345.1). Taxonomy (GTDB): domain Bacteria; phylum Zixibacteria; class MSB-5A5; order GN15; family FEB-12; genus JARGFS01. The sequence goes on from JAUXBO010000112.1 coordinate 3,308, forward strand.
AGGCCTTCACGACTCAGCGAGCTATTTCCTTTCACAGCCAATGGCTGTTTCATCGACAGCGAGTATTCATAGATATCAACGCGGGAGATTTTCACAGTAACCATCCGATTGAAAAGAGAACACTGTAGAGCATTAGGAGTTTTCCGGTGGAAGCGAGCACATCGTTGAATTCCGAACTGTCCGATAATCGGAATGTTTTGCGGATAGCAGGAATAGCAACAAACAGTACCAGAGAGGCGGCGAGAGAATACGGCTTATCTGTCCCAGATACGAACAATGCCATCGGTATCGAAACCGAAAGAATTATGCACAAGAGATATTCGAACCGGGAGAACGTCGGACCAAGCCTTACGGCCAGAGTTTTTTTGCTGTTGATGCGATCCGAAGAGACATCGCGCAGATTGTTGACGGTCAGAATTGCCATTGAGAACAGACCGGGGGCCAGTCCGGCAATTATCACGGTGCTGTTGATCGACAAAGTCTGGACATAATAGGTGCCGCCCACTGCGACCGGTCCAAAAAAGAGAAGCACAAACGGATCGGCCAGACCAGTGTAAGCCAGTGGAAAGGGACCGGCAGTGTAGAGAACGCCAAAGAGTATCGAGAGCAGGCCAATGGTGACAATCGGCCAGCCGCCTCGGAAGACGAGATAGGTGCCGGCAAGAAAGGCCAGCGTGAAAGCAATCGCGGTTGCATTTTTCATTGCCGATGGTGACACGAGACCGGCCTGAGTGGCTCTGGTTGGCCCCAGACGATTGCCGGAGTCGGCCCCCTTTTTGAAATCAAAATAGTCGTTAGCAAGATTGGTCCCGATCTGAATCATCACTGCCCCAAACGCCGCTGCTACAGCAGACAGTGCATGAGCGCCGCCGGTTTCTATGGCCATAGCGGTGCCAATCAGAACCGGTGCCACCGCCGCCCACAGAGTTTTGGGCCGAGCGGCTGAAATCCATATTTGAATGCGGGACTGAATCATAAGCGCCCGTAGTTATGAGCAGCCGGGGAATTCCCGTTAAGGCTGCCGGGGGAATTTGGAAAAATCAGGTTCACGCTTTTCGACGAACGCATTGCGTCCCTCTTGTCCTTCTTCGGTCATATAGAACAACATGGTCGCGTTTCCGGCCAGTTCCTGCAAGCCAGCCTGACCGTCACAGTCGGCATTGAGCGCGGCTTTCAGACAACGGAGAGCTATAGGTGAGTTGGCCAAAATTTCCCTGCACCAGGTTACTGTTTCTTTTTCGAGCCTCTCAAGTGGTACGACCGTATTGACCAGTCCCATCTGCAATGCTTCTTCTGCCGAATATTGCCGACAAAGAAACCAAATTTCGCGTGCTTTTTTTTGTCCGACTATTCTGGCCATATAGCTGGCGCCATAGCCACCGTCAAAAGAGCCGACCTTGGGACCGGTCTGTCCAAACACGGCGTTATCGGCGGCAATGGACAGATCGGCCATGAGGTGAAGGACATGACCACCGCCAATCGCGTATCCGGCCACCATGGCAATGATCGGCTTGGGGCAGGTTCGCATCTGTCGCTGAAAGTCCAGGACGTTCAGGCGATGCACCCCGGTGTCATCTTTGTAACCGGAATCACCTCTGATTCTCTGATCGCCACCCGAACAAAATGCCTGGTCACCTTCGCCGGTCAGGATGACAACCCCGATGTCCGCATCCTCGCGAGCATCGGCCAGGGCATCGGCCATCTCCTGAACAGTCAGGGGACGGAAAGCATTGCGTACCTCGGGCCGGTTGATCGTGATCCTGGCTATGCCGTCGAGCTTATCATATTTGATGTCCCGGTAGTCCCGCGCTTTATTCCAATTTAATCCGCTCATCTATTACCTCTCACAAATCAAGAAATCTTCTGACACAGTCTTCATACAGATCCGGCTGTTCAAAATGAATATTATGTCCACTACCAGCTGTCTCTTCCACTTCCAACAGCCGGGAGCATTTTTTCATCTCCTCTGCGATGCCACAGAATTTACCATCATTTTTTCCCACAATCAAGCAGACCGGGGTTGATAGCTGGTTCAGATTTTCCCACTGCGAAGGCTGCTGACCACTTCCCATCAGGCGAAGTGATTTAATCCAGCCGTTCTTGTTGCCCAAAAGCCGACGTTGCAGCAACTGCTCAAACCTTGTTTTATCACGTCTCATCCCTTCGAACATCGGCTGCACATACCAGTTGCTGAGGAAATATGTCAGCGAAGCTGTCTCCAACTCATCCGCGCGGGCTTCATCGAGTTTGGTCCTTGCTATCCGTTCTGTCTCGGTTTTCAATCCGGGCGAGGCCGACTCAAGGATAGCTTTGCTGAAACATTCTGCTCTGTTAAGAAGAAGATAAAGCGCCAACCTCCCGCCCATCGAGTAAGCGACAAGATTACAGGGCAGGAAGTCTTGCTCCTGGAGAAAAGCAATCAGGGCATCGGCACAACCTGGCATCAAATAGACACGATCGTCGTTGACTTCGGTTTGTCCATGTCCGGGAAGGTCCACCGCCAGCGAATCAACGCTTCCTGCAAGTTGCTTGACAATCGGGTCCCAGTCCTCTTTGGTCCCCATGAACCCATGGAGAAAAAGCAGACGTGGTTTACCTCTGGTCCCACCACGCACAAAGCTAAAGTCTATGCCATCTGATGGTTTGTTGGTCATGTCAGCAACCGGGATCGGATTTCGGAGATCAGTTTCTGGTGCCATTCATAGTTAGCTTTGCGGTCGGTCTTGATCTCGATCAGTTTATGCTGAGTCTTTGACGGGGCAGTATCGAAAAGAGATTGAAACTCAGTTCGTGACTTCGGCTGATAGTAATCAAGTCCAAACATCCTCGCGCAGTTTTCAAACTCCAACCCATGCGGCGTTCCAAAATATTTTTCAAAATGCTCGGTCTGCGAAGCAACCGGCAGGAACGAAAATATCCCCCCGCCATTGTTGTTAATCAGAACAATCGTGGCCGGATGATTTAGTTCTTTCAGCAGGGCAAGGGAGTTGAGGTCGTGCAAAAAGGCAAGGTCTCCAGTGAGTAAAACCAGCTGTTTCTCATGTCCTTTGGCAAAACCGACCGCTGAGGCAATAGTCCCATCAATCCCGCTCACGCCCCGGTTGCAGCCTATCGGAATTCGATGGCCACGTGAGGAAGCATAACTGTCCATATCTCTGATGGGACGACTCGAAGCAACAAAGAGGCAGGAGTCGGTTGGGATTCTCTCTGAGATGAGTCGCGCTACGCCCGGTTCCGTTAGGTTATCATCCGAACAAAGCGAATCAAGATACGATGAGACACTGCTATTTGATTCTGTGATAGTGGAAACTTCATCTGCCTGATGTGATGAGGTTCTTGAGTGCAATAGCGTCCGGCAGAATTGTTCTATACCTGTGAATGCATAATCAGTAACGAGTTTCATCGGATCATCTATTTGCGGGAAGTCCTGTACCTTGATATATGTTTCCGGTTTCAACCTGCCTAGATATGTGAGCAACTCTTTTGACAGGGGTGGACGGCCCACATGCAGAACCGGAGTGCCATGCTCGACCAACTCGATTCCGGCGGCCAACATCAGGTCGTAATGCTCAATGGTCTTGCTGCTTTGATTGCACAATCTAAGACCAGAGGCAATATCGGGTAGCAGCAGCCATCCAAACGTATCCACGAGTTGCCGTACCGCATCCTGGTCAGCTGAACTTTGCATCCTTCCGGCTACGATCAGGACTTTATCTCGCCCAGATAACAGTTGCACTGTCTGTTTGATTGAATCAGAGTTAGCGGAATCAGTTGTTTTATCCTGATTGGAGTAAGAAAAAGTACCGGACGCCCAGACATTGAGCGCAGGCGGCAAACTCACAGCTGTATTCGATTGGTCCGGAAGAAGTGGCTCACGATACATCAAGTTGAGATGAACGGGACCGGAGTTGGGCCGGGAGGCGTGGCTTAGGGCGTGATTGACCGTATCAAGCAGTTCTATCGGGTCTTGATCTTCAGCCGGACAGGCTAAACTCCGATGCCAGCGAACATGCTTGTCAAACAGCCCGGCCTGCTCAATCGTCTGGTTAGCACCGCAATCCTGAAGTTCGGGTGGCCGGTCGGCAGTGAGCAGAACGAGTGGGACGTGATCATACGATGCTTCCAGAACGGCCGGGTACAGATTCGCAACGGCGGTGCCGGAAGTACATATCACCGCCGCCGGTTGTCCGGTGGCACGGGCGTGTCCGAGCGTGCAAAAAGAAGCGCCGCGCTCATCAAAATGCACCACCGTTTTGGCTCGCTTGTTCTCTGCAACAGCCAGAGCCAGCGGAGTTGACCGTGATCCC
>JAUXBO010000231.1 GCA_030619345.1 Candidatus Zixiibacteriota bacterium
GGGGCCGCGAGAAACGTGCAAAACCAACATTGATAATACCGACGGTGACTTTTTCACTGCGGGCCACAAAAAATTCTTTAATCTCAGGTTCAGTGACATGGGCTGTCTGAATCACCATCTCCTGTAGTTTCAACTTCAGTATGTCCGGCTTGACCGCAATCTCAACATTTGCCCAAAACGGAGCCAACTGTGGGTTGGCCATGGCCTGCACATATTTCTGATAGTCGAACTGGCCGTTAGTCTGGAAATCCGGTATTCCCTGAAGATCAGGTGGCGGCGAGAGGCGGAGAAAAGCGTATAACTCTTCATCAGTCACAATCATCTGGTGCTTGCTTACTTCCTGCAGGATAAGACGATCATGAAGTAGTTGACTCCAGGCGTTCTGACGTAATTCCGTCAGTTTCTGGTCAGGGATTTCTTCTTCATAATTATGGGATTCGTTTCGCACCAGATTATTGTATACTTGGTTAAACTGAGCCCATGAGATTTCTTCACCGTTTACCATCCCGGCCATATTGACGTCAACGGATTGCTGGCGGTTGGTAATATCTAATCCCCATTGAAGAACAATCATGCCGGCAAAAAAGAAGAGCACGATAATAATTATGGGGAGAATCATCCTTCTAAGCATTTCAAACATCCGAAAAAACTCCTAATTTTCTTATTGATAGACAGTATTTTTCAATCATTCGGGCTCGATTTCAATCGAGCCAAAAAATATAACCTAATTGACCGATTAAGCAATAGAACAGGACGTTTTTTTATACAAAATTCATTGTTTTTGAGGCCAAAATCAGATTTCTTCGTTAAAACTTATTGAACCTACGGAAAAAGTTTATGAAAAGCTTATCGACAGCCTTACGATCTTTATTAGTCTTTGCCCTGACTGCTTTTATAACAAGTCCGGCGTTTGCCGAGCAGTGGCCAATAACAGGCAAGATTGATCTTTCCAGCGGATTTGGCGACTACCGGCCGGGGCATTTTCATGGTGGAGTGGACATTAGAACTGGTGGCGTCGAGGGTTGGGGAGTGGTTGCTCCGACCGACGGTTATATCTGGCGGGTGAAAATGTCGTACTCTGGATATGGCAAAGGGCTCTATATGAAAGGCTATGATGGTCAGATTTATGTCTTTGGCCATCTTTCGAGGCTGGTTGACAAAATCCGCACGCCAGTTAGGGCCGCGCAGTTCAGTAAACAGAAATACTCGGTTGACATATACTTTCCCAAAGATTCGATACCGGTCAAAGCCGGGGAGTTGATCGCCCAATCCGGCCAGTCTGGTCTCGGAGCACCTCATCTTCATTTTGAAAAACGCAGTGCCGACAATGTCCCGCTCAACCCTCTGGGGTCCGGATTCAGTCTCGATGATCAGACACGTCCTGTTTTCCAGCGAATATCATTTCAGGTTGTCGATGAGGCTTCCCTTTTTGACGATGGATCTCGCCAGTTTTATTACAACCTTTCCTCAACAGGTCCTGGTTTATACAAACTCGATACACTGGTTTACTTCAATCAGCCATTTGGGATACTGCTCGATTGCTACGATCAGATGCGCCCCGGTGGCATGTGGCAGGCAATACCGGACTTGAAGCTGTTTATTGATGGCAAAGAAGTTTACCGTTCTGTGTTTGAGTCGCTTGATTTCGAAACAACAGCTTCAGTTAACTTGGAATTTGACTACCACGAAGCGGTCAATGACCGGAAACGAGTGCGACGGCTCTTCCATATTGAAGGCAACCAGATGTCAGGGAGCACTTCTCGCCAAGAGAGTGGTGGCTCATTCGGACTTACCGGAAATGAGACGGTAGGGAGACACAGGGCCAAAATCGTGGGAAAGGACACCTTTGGAAATGAGTCGCTGCTCGAGTTTGATTTTCTTTGGGGCAACGCACTCGGTATTTTCTCTTTGGATTCAAGCGCAAAAGTGACAGCCGATACAACTCTCTTCCATTTCACAGCTGCTGATGGGTGGCAAACGATGGGCCTCGACTCTGTCGTTGTCGTTCTCAATCGAGGCAATCAATGGGGACCGGTGACTGGTCACCGGACCGATCTGGATTCATCCGGTCATCTCTATTGTTGGGTGCCGGGGAGACTCATAGACCGCTCACTCCTTCGTCTTGTTGGTTTTGCGGGAAAGAATGGCGTGATATTGGAGCCGCCGTTCAACGGTATCATGGAGGGGGCCAAACCAAACTTCAAATTTAAGCATGAAATAGTTGAAGACGGTCTCATGGTGACAATTGACGCGGTAGTGAAGTTCGGATATTCTCCCCGAATAGAGTTGTACTATAAAGACACTCTGCTCGGTATTGAGCATCCTCGAATTTTCACTATGAAAAAATTTATTGGGTTGATCCCACCCCGACCAGAGTATCATCGTATTGACCGGATGGAGGTATCGCTCTCTTCTGATACCTCTTCATACACCAAGACCTTCGATAGTTTGCTCATTCTCAGAGTTGGCTCTGATGCGAACGAAGAAATAGCTTTTGATGATCAAATGTCGATCACGTTTAAGTCGGAGAATTTCTATAAACCGAGGTTTGTCGAACTAAGAAAGCAGAGCATTATGCGCAAAGCGTTGCTTCACATCGATTCGGACCTTTACGAGATATTTCCCGAAGTATTTTTGTGCCGTAGCGATTTCAAAATGGAATACCGGTTCCGTTCTGGCGGCAAATTCAACAGCCACGGGGGCATTTGCTGGCTGGATAATGAAAAAGACAAGTGGGTCTGGCTTGATAATGAGTTCGTTGACAATCGACTGACTTCGCTCTCCGAAGGGGGAGGATCATTTGCTACCGTCATTGACTATGAACCGCCAACAGTCAGTCGGCTGAATATTTTCAATGGCAAGACCTATCGTAATCCCAATCAGCCGATCAGATTTATTGCCGAGGACTCTCTTTCCGGTATAAAAGATGATCAAAACATTTTGGTCAAACTTGATGGGGACTGGCAGATTGTTGACTACGATCCCGAAACCGGACGCTGCTATTGCGAGCCCTCCAAACCGCTCACCCAGGGGAAACATCATCTCGCCATAGTTATCACCGACCGAGCGGGTAACGTCAACGAACAATATTTGAACTTCTACGTTAAGACTAATACCGGCACACGAGGTAAGCGCTAAAAACAGGAGTTCTGATTGTTTATCCCGATTCGAGATGATGTTCCGACGATTCGAAAACCATACGTTACGATTGGCTTGATCTCACTCAATACGCTCGTTTTTCTGTATTCGATAATGCTTGGCTCTCGTGGGTACCAACTATTCACGATTCAGTTCGGTTTTATTCCGGTCGAACTTGTTCATTCTATTGAATTAACTCCTACAATTCCGGCTTCCGTGTACTTTACTGCGTTTACCTCTATGTTTATGCACGGTGGATGGATGCATCTAATTGGTAACATGCTTTTTCTCTGGATATATGGGAATAACATTGAAGATTACTTTGGTCCCGTAAAATTTCTAATATTCTACCTGATCTCTGGTTTGGCTGCAATTGCTTTGTTTACTCTCCTTGGACCCAATGGCGAAGTCCCATTGGTGGGTGCATCGGGTGCCATTGCAGGAGTGATGGGGGCTTATATGGTGCTTTACCCCAAAGCCAGAATTACGGTATTGATGATATTTATTTTTATTCGGTTTATTAATCTGCCGGCAAAAACTGTTTTGGGGTTTTGGTTCGTTTATCAAATCGTGATGTCATTGGTAAACACGACCGGCGGCGGCGGAGTTGCCTGGGCGGCTCACGTGGGTGGTTTCCTGTTTGGATGGTTGATTCTAAAACTACTGGTACGAATCTGGGGAAAAGGCTCAACGCCATCAGGAGGCCAGCGCGTATATAGGATGCAATGGTAATTCCAAACCTGAGAGATTAACAAACAGATGCCCTGTAACGACATTACCGATCAACTCAGGCTCCGCCTGGGGAACAGCAACAAAGTAGAGCGCTATGAGCTAACGAAAGTCAGTTGTGGCGGACGGATTGGAAAACAGAATATGATCCAGGACTGGCTTGATGATCTTGATGCTGAGCAGGTTCTTAATGCCACGCCGCAGGAGTTTCTTGGTTCTTTTTCGGTAGAAGACGAACTGGAAGAGTATTTGCTGCTAAAGCAGTTCTTTTCCGTCAGGGCTGGGGTTGCAATTCTTCTGGGGAGAGAAGCGGGCGGTCCGAATGACTTCTGTACTGTCGAGACGATTAATCACTCCGAGCGCGGGACGGTCCTTCGGGCTTACATTCGGATCGACACGATCACCGACGAAATCAAAGCCTGCGGGAATTGTTGTACAAATATCGCCTCCGATTGATATCTGCGTAACTACCAAAACAGACCCTTTTTACTTGTCTTTTATCACTCCACAAATCTATATTTGCTCGCAAATACATATTTGTTTGATTCGGCTTGACTAACCGAGAAAAAGTTCTATATAGAGCTTGTGAAAAAAGTCACCAAGTTGTCCATGTTGACAGA
>JAUXBO010000024.1 GCA_030619345.1 Candidatus Zixiibacteriota bacterium
ATGCTTGAAATCGGCCTGGCCTCCAGACAGGAGATGGAAGTAGGTGGACAAAAAGTGGAACCACGGGCGCTTCTAAAGGCAGTACTGAACAAGAAGCTCACTTTTAACGATCTTGATATGGTTCTGGTGAGGCTGACTATCGAAGGTGAGAAAGAAGGCCAGTTTAAGATGGTAGTCTATGAAATTGTTGACCGGCAGCAGAGTCCCGAAGCGTTGACGGCCATGATGCGGACAACTTCTTTCCCGGCGACCATTATCGCCTGTATGGCGGCTTCAGGGCAGATCACTGAGTATGGCTGTATTCCCCAGGAGAAGGCAGTCAAGCCGGAACTATTTATCCCGGAACTCAAGAAGAGAAATATCAATCTGGTCATAACCGAGTCTTGATACGGTACTCCATTTAATAAGCCCAGTAGGTCGGGAGGCTTGCCCTCCCGACAATCGTTCCTAATAGACTTGACCATCAAGAGTGAGTTGTTATATTATTTCCATGAAAAAAACATATGGCAGTTCTAACGACTATTCTTCGCGGCGGGGGGTCATCTTTTGTCTCATTGCTGGCGCAATACTAACGTTCTCTGGAATGTTAGGTTGTTCGGATGATGATGAACTAGTCAACAGTACGAATCACCCACAATATGTGAGTCTAACAATTAGTGCTGTTGATGAGAATGACTCTTTGTTATCGGGTGTTATAGCAGTGTTATCCCACGACGGTCTACCTACTCCGCAGGTTTTGAAAGACTCATTTAATATAAATATGGATTTGTTTAAGGATTCCATAGAATCAAAATATGTATTTCTAGATTCTTCTGATTATTTACTCACCATCAGGGATTACCTGGGAACGATCAGGAAGCGACAGGTGGGTGAACGGGACGTGGGACCACAATCGGTTTTTTGGAATGCCTCTGACTTAGGAAACGGGATTTATAAATACAAGATTCAGGCGAGTGGACTCGACAGTACCGCTTGGGGAGTTCGCTGGAATCCCTTAGGAGCGAGCGAACCATTCCCGATTCTGTCTATTCAGGTTGATTCTCCATTTGTGATGATTGACAGTTTCCCACAGTATCTTCCTGAGGAAATTCAATGGACTCTTGAAACTGACAGTTTTGAGGTCCAGATTGACGATTCAACTTACGATACAATCACAGACTTTCAAAACTTCAAAATGTCAACACCTCCCATGACATTCTATTGCTGGAAGGTAGGTTACAAGTCAACAATTGTACCATATGCTCCGACTAGCGAGAACGTTGCGAATCTGAAAATTGTGTTGGAAAAAATCAATCCTTAGCCCCAGTATGTCGGGAGGTTTACCCTCCCGACAATATTCCTACTATTAGCACAATCTTTTGAATTGTCGGGACCGTAAAGGTCCCGACCTACTAATAAATCTGAATTGTCAGGACCGCAGGGGTCCTGACCTACTAAGAAGCTAAAAGAGCAATCAGAACAGATCCGCTGGGAAAACTATATCCAGCTTTACGTCTTTGCCCGGAAGTACGCAGACATTGAACAGAGTCGTATCACTATCGGGGGTATAAATCAGGCTGAGGCTGTGATTGCCTATCGGTATGTTTGAGAAAGAAAACAGACCGTGACGGTCGGGATTGGTGGTGGCGACTGTTATGCCACCGCTGCCGTTCGGGTAGGTGAAGTGGACCACGCAGGAATCCATGTAAGTTAACCCCGGTGCTTGAGAAGAAGCATCGACAAAGATACCGCTCACACTGTTGGTCAACAAGGCGGCGCTGGTGGATGCAAACAACTTGTCAATATTGGAGCCGGAGCCAGTGGACCGGAGAGTCGTACCGACGTAGGTGTAGATACTGTTCCAGGCATCCCGTTTGAAGTCATCGGCTGTTCGTCCTCCGATAACGTAAGGACCATCCCAGCTTGTGTAGCCACCCGGATTGGAAACGAGCGCGTCAAGGTTAGGTGGCAGAGCGCCGACATCACCGACATATCCAAAATCGGTCCGAGCGCCTTTGTCGAACAGAGCCGGATTTCCTACAATCGCCCAGGCCAGATGGTCGAGCTCTTTCTTGGTGTGTTCGTACTTGGCGTTGTCTACAGTCGTCATCATTTTGCGTGAAGTAACCGATGCGACGATTCCGATCAGTATGATAATCACCACTAGTTCAATCAGTGTGAAACCTGTTTGTTGACTGCTTCTTGTTTTCATCAGCAGGCTCCGCTATTGAAAGTTATTATTGATCCATCGGAGAACTCAACTGTGAAATCGACACTACTCATGTTAACATTCGGTCCACCCGTAGAATTCTGTTTAAAGCCATTGAGTGTGATAACAATCGATGCCCCGGCGCTAATTGTCTGGGGACTGTCGAGTGTGATAACTTCACCGGAACTGACCCGCGGACTCGCTCGGTCGAAAACAACAGAGCCGCCCCAATCGACTTCACGGTAATAGGCGGTAGGTGAAGCCCAGGTAACGCTGACGGTGGTGACAACAATATCAGAGGCAGTAGGGTTGTTGACGCTGAATGATATGTTATTGCAACCGCCGCCCGAGGTGGATGCAGAACTACTGACATATTCAAGTCCGCTCCCGCCACCACTAGCCGAGGTCGGGGAGAAATAGGTAGTATCAAATCTAAGAACCAGATGTGGTGAGGACGAGGGAACAACTGACACAAAACGTTTCAGACTGTCGGTGGTCGGGGTGTAAACAACCGATATATCATGGTTACCGATTGGCACCGACGTGAAGCTGAAATACCCCGAAGCATCTACTGGTGAAGTCTGCGTTGTAATTCCACCAAGGCCGTCGGGGTGAACCAGCGCTACCGACAGTGAATCCATGAAGCTGCTACCGGGTGGGCTGCTGTTAAGATCAGCAATATTTCCCGACACAGTGTTGCCAAGCAGATCACTGGTTGCATTGGCCAGTTTTCGTACCATGTTGCTGCCAGAACCGGTCGAAGTAACATTTATGCCGGTATAGCTGTATGGACTATTCCAGGCGTCATTTTTGTAGTCGTTAGTTGTCTGAACAAAACGTGAGTGGATATAGGGGCCGTTCCAACTGCTGTATCCGCCCGGGTTGGACGTGAGGGCATCGAGATTGGGCGGCAGCGAGCCGACATCGCCCACGTATCCAAAGTCTGTCCTGACGCCGTTGTTGTTGAGACTGGGATTTCCAGTGATGGCGAAAGACAGGGATGTCATTTCTTTTTTGGTCTCTTCGACCCGCGCCGTTTCTGTGATCGGCTTCAGTGAGCGTAGCGCAACGGTGGCCAAGATGCCAGCGATGACAATGGCGATGATAACTTCTATCAGCGTGAATCCACGGCAATGTTCTATTTTATGTTGTGGCATCATTTTTCTCAATATGTGTAGAACACTTCGGCCCATATTTGCGTACATCTCCCTCCCTGCCGAATACTTACGCCTATCTCCATAGCATCGACCTCCGACCAGGTCCAGGCGATGGAGGTGGAAGGATTTGTTGCGTAAGTAGTGTGATAGGTTGTGTATATTGACACCGGTGCTAGATTGATGATGGTGCCCAGATATTCGGTGCCATTCGTTTTCAGTACTGTTCTGGCCTTTTTGCCGCCGGTGGAACCAACACAGACAATGTAGACGACGACGCTGTCGATGGTGTCGCTACCTGTAGAGTGATTTTGCGTATCGTAGGTGTCGGTTTTGTAGCTGTTTCCGGAACCCTTCAAGTAGGTTGAGTTTCCGTCGGAGGTAGTCTCGTCAACACATTGCCAATTAACTGTACAATTCTCGTTAAGTAGCTGCGAAGAGGCGCCGACGCCGATCGGTCGCAGAACTTCCATATCAGAACCACCTCCACCGCCGCCGGAAAAGTAGCCTGAGGCAAAGGCATAAGATGCCGAGCTTTTGTGGCGGGGGAGTATTGTCTGGAAGCGATGCAGGGTGTCGTTGTTTGGAATATATATGGCATCGATAGCATGAGTACGCGCAGGGAGAGAATCAAGAGTGAACGCTCCCGCTGCGTTGGGGGAGTATTGTTTGGTAATTGTTGCTCCCGCACCATTTGGAATTGTTACCTGGATTCTAACTGAATCCTGATAGATAGCTCCCGGCACAGAATCGTTGGCGTCCCGGATTGTGCCGTTCAGCTGATTTAGCAAGTAATCCGATGATGCATCAGCAATTTTCTTAGTAATGGTAGTACCGCTGCCGGTGGAGTTGATTGTGATACCTCCCGAGTAGGAATACAGCGTTCCCCATTCATCGGTTTTGAAACCGAGCGTGTCCTGATCCAGACTGCTTTGAGTATAGGGACCGTCCCAGGTCGTATAGCCGCCCGGGTTGGTTGCCAGGGCGCTCAGGTTGGGTGGGAAGGAACCGATATCGCCGACATAACCAAAGTCTGACCGCAGTCCGTTTTGGGTGATGTCCGGGTTGCCAACAATCGCAAGAGAGAGATCATTCAGTTCTCTTTCGGTGCGAACCTGGCGGACATCCTCGACCAGAACTGTCATTGTCTGCATCGCCATAGAAGTGAGGATGCCCACAACGATTATGATAGCCGTCAATTCTATCAGGCTCATACCACTGGCTGATTTGATCCGCATTATCATTTTACCAGACATCCTCAAAGTACCTGATCTCCGCGTAATAATCCTGTCCCGCATTAAGGGTGGCTCTATGAACGATGGTGTCGTTGGTGGGCAGGTATATTAGCTGCACCAGATGAGAGCCTATCGGGAGCGAGTTGACGAGGACTGATCCGTCCGCTGACGGGTAGCTGACGGGCGAACTATACGATCCGGTACCGTCGGGAAAAGTGACGACAACGCGCATCGAGTCTTTGAAGCTGTTGCCGGGGGGGGAGCCGTTCTTGTCAGTTATTGTTAGATGAATATCATTGGAGAGGAGATCGCTGGAGCTATTGGCCACTCTTCTCGTAATACTGCTACCGCTTCCGGTAGAATTGATGGTAACCGAGCCAGAATAATCATACGGTGCACCCCAGGCGTCAATCTTGAAGGCGTATGCAGACGACGAGGTTGAGTTGAAAAATTCATCGCGAAGATACGGTCCATCCCAGGTCGTGTAACCACCGGGATTAGTTATCAGAGCATCAAGATTGGGCGGCAGCGAGCCGACATCGCCCACGTATCCATAGTCAGTTCTGACCCCGGCCGTAACCAATTCAGGATCACCTGCAATCGCGAAGGCAAGTTTATTAAGTTCGGCCTTGGTTTCGCTCACCCTGGCAATCTCAACCGAGGACTTGAGCGACTTGAGGGTAACCGAGGCGAGAATACTCACAATCACAATTACGATCAAGAGTTCGAACAACGAGTATCCTGAGTGATTGCAGATTCTCTTTTCAGCCGATTTTTTCCAGATATAATTCATCACCTGGATTATCGGCAGAATTCTGTTATCTGTTAAGTCTGTGGAGAACTGTAAGTTGAGTGTTAGCCCACTCAACGGGTGGGTTTATGATTTGCCGACGTCGCGCTCTAAACAAAACCCATCATAAATGGTGGGCCACCCGAGATTCGTAGGTCGAAACCCCTGTGGTTTCGACGTAGGTACTTAAAAGGTATCGTCGTCCCAGGTAGATTCGGTTTCAGGAATCCTGACAATCAAGTCTTTGGTAATTATGGCCTGGCAGGCCAGACGCGAGGTGTCGGTGAGCCCTTCGGCTTCATCCAGCATATCCTCTTCGTCCTCGGAAACCTCGTTGAGAGTGTCAAACCCGGATTCAATGATTACGTGGCAGGTGGAACAGGCGCAGTTGCCGCCGCAGTTGTGATTTATGTGGATATTGTTTTCAAGGGCAGCATCCAGAATCGACGTGCCTTCCTTAACCTCAATAGTTACATCTTTGGGCAGAAACTGTATCTTCGGCATTGCAATATCGCTCCAGTTTCTAATCGTTTGCTCTTTGGCTCATTCATCACGATGTCTCACTTTCTTCGGTAAACCACAATGTTGTCGTGCTCGTTACCGTAGCGTACGGACTTAGCCTGCGCCACCAACCGTGCCGTGATCATCATATAGGCAAACGGTGGCACCAGGGTCGAACATCCGCGAACAAGGACTTTTTTATCCTTGTAGTTCTCCTAGAGATGAGCGTCCATTTTTTGGATGAATATATCCTCAGAAAAGAGGCCGTTGTCAAGGAAATCGTTGGGCGGAGATAGAGATTATCCTCTTTCCCCTTTTCCATCAGCCGAATAATTTCGGCAACAGCCGACGAGGTCACGGTGATCGGGGCACTGCTTGTTTTCTCTCATTCAAATACGGATACTACTGGCGAGCATTTGCTTTTTCGTATCGCCATCATGACACTGCCATAACTTCCCCAAAGAAATATCGAAGAGAAAATAGACTTAAGATACAAAAAGGTGTACTTTGTTGTGGACATCATGTATCTTTTTACGTATAATCAGAAAATTGCGAATGTGGAGCTGTCGATTTATTATTCGATTTTCACATTTTTAACAAAGGACAACGAAGTTGACAAAAGTATAAGAAAGGTAAGCAATGAGGCTTTCTCGCAAATCGGATTACGCACTTAGAGCTATAAAACACATGGCCAATTTGCCCACGGGTAAGCTGGGTTCCATCAATTCCGTATCGGCAGCGGAGGCTATTCCGCGTGAGTTTTTGGCGAAAATCTTAAAAGACCTTACTCGCGGCGGTATTCTTGTATCGTACCAGGGAGTTACCGGTGGTTATCGCCTGGCCAGGGCTGCCAAAGAGGTCACTTTCCTCCATGTGATCGAGGCCATCGATGGTCCGATCCATCTGAACCTGTGCACTGAAGATGATGGTTGTCGATGCGAACAGTACGAGACCTGTCAGTTGAAAACATTCTGGGAAGGCCAGGAGAAGCTTTTCAAGAAAGCGCTTGGGCGCGAGCATTTTGGCAAGTACCGTAAGGGTCGCGCGAAATAGTAAACGAGAATACTTTTTTTCTCGTTGAAAAGACCTGTCTAAAACTATGCAGGGGCTTGTGTTCAAGCCCCTGTTTTTCGTATAATATAATAGAGTGTATGAGTACTCCTGATTATGCGAGGGAGTAGTTGATTGACAGACAGATACGGCGCACAGCGCCTTTTGGACAGGAGATTACAAATGATGGATTTCAACGATAAGCAGCACAAAGTAAAAGTAGGTCTGGCTGAAATGCTCAAGGGCGGGGTCATTATGGATGTCACCACGCCGGAGCAGGCCAAGATTGCCGAAGATTCCGGGGCTACCGCGGTTATGGCATTGGAGCGGGTGCCCTCGGATATTAGAGCCGATGGTGGTGTGGCCAGAATGGCCGACCCGGATATCATAGATGGTATCAAAAGAATGGTTACAATTCCGGTCATGGCCAAATGCCGTATTGGGCATATCTCCGAAGCAAGGGTGTTGGAATCGATGGAGGTCGATTTTATCGACGAATCAGAAGTCCTCACGCCGGCTGACGAAAAATATCATATCAACAAATGGCCGTTCAAAGTTCCGTTTGTGTGCGGTTGCCGCAATCTGGGTGAAGCCCTCCGTCGTATCTCCGAAGGGGCCGCGATGATCCGCACCAAAGGGGAAGCGGGCACGGGGGATGTTTCCCACGCCGTGAGGCACCTGCGCGAAATCTACTCGATCATGAAATCGCTGACTATTATGTCGGATGAGGAGTTATTTGGAATCGCCAAAGATTATCGTGTGTCGATTGATCTGGTCCACCTGGTAGCCAAAACCGGAAAACTTCCGGTACCAAATTTTGCTGCCGGTGGTATAGCTACTCCAGCCGATGCCGCTCTGTGTATGGAGCTTGGCGCCGAAGCGGTTTTTGTTGGGTCAGGCATTTTCAAATCAGACAATCCGGCTGAACGCGCCAAGGCTATCGTTGATGCTACCACTCATTGGAAAGATGCGACGATCATCACGAATGCATCGCGCGGGTTGGGGGAAGCAATGAAAGGCATTCAGGCCGCCGCCATCCCCGAGGAAGAACTCCTGCAGACACGGTAGGTGGCAGAGAGTGGGGCTATGATAATATTCTTAGATGAAAGTGGTGACTCTTGCGGTTTCAAGCCAGGGAGTTCAAAAAGCTTCAATATCTGCTTAGTTGTTTGTCAAGATGCTAAGCCGCTCAAACGAGTATTACAAAAACTCGAACGGAATTTAATACGAGACGGTTGGCCAAAAGGAAAAGAAATAAAGGCGTCCAGTTTATGGCGTTGTCGTTTTGATTCAGAAGTTCCAGGCTCATTCAAATTCAAGGGCGATCCCTTACCGGCATTCACCAAAATATATTCAAAGCTATGTACGTGTCCGATAGAGGTGGACTACATATCTGTCAAAAAGGAAAAGTTATCGGACGGGCTAAAACAAGCACCATTCGGCATACTATACAATTATCTTGCTGGTCAGGTTTTGCAACCAAGGCTGAAAGGAGCTATCAACCTTCACTTAAATGTTGACGCTCAGAACAAGGAAATTCACAGTGGCAAGAAATTTGACGGCTATATTCAAACAAGAGCTTTTGAACTCTCACCGTCGCTCAGACACATTGGTATTGAACATCTTGATTCCTCAAAAGTATATGGATTACGGGCGGTCGACTTTTTCTCTTGGGCGGTTTTCAGATGCTTTGAGTTTAACGACGATAGATTTATTAAGATGATTCGAAGTGTAGTTAATAGCAATAATGCTCAGGAGTGGTTTCACAAATAATAAAAAGAAGTGCTACCCGTGGGCGACTGCCAGTAAGTAGGCAGCTTATGCAAATCAGCACGCGATCACAGGGTTTACGGCACTTCCTATTACAATATCGTCAATAATCGAATTTTGTCAACCAATAGATTGTCAATGTTTAACAAGACTTCGAGGCAATTTGTTTCACAAAAGGGGCTTCTCATTATTTACCAACGACTTAATAGCAAAACTGAAGCCTTAGAGATGAATGACTGTTTTTCACTAAAATGGGCGAAATCCCAGAATCTGTTGAGATAATCTAAATGGCACTTAACTCACGCATAGAATGGACCGGGCATACGTGGAATCCGGTGACCGGCTGCGATAAGTTCTCAGCCGGATGCGAACACTGCTACGCCGAACGGATGGCCCGACGTCTCAAGGCGATGGGTGTAGACAAATACCGCGATGGATTCAAAGTGCGCCTGCACAGAGAAACTCTCGAAGAGCCGCTCAAATGGAAGAAGCCGCAGATGATTTTTGTGAATTCAATGAGCGATTTGTTCCATGACGAAGTGCCGCTTGAGTTCATTCAAGATATATTCGATGTTATGAAGCGGTGTGATCATCACATATTCCAGGTGTTGACCAAGCGCTCCAAGCGACTAAAACGACTCCACAAAAAGCTCTGTTGGCCAAAGAACGTCTGGATGGGTGTCTCGGTCGAGAGCAAAGAGTATAATTTCAGGTCCAATGATTTGTGCCAAACCGGTGCTCAGACTAAATTTCTGTCCCTTGAGCCGTTAATCGGTCCTGTAACCGGGCTCGACCTCGGTGGAATCGACTGGGCTGTGGTCGGCGGTGAATCCGGTCCGGGTGCCAGACCCATTGAGCAGGACTGGGTGCTGGAAATCAAAGAGATGTGCAGAACTCACAAAACAGCCTTCTTTTTTAAGCAGTGGGGCGGACCAAACAAGAAAAAGACGGGCCGTAAACTTCTCCGCAAGCACTGGGACGAGATGCCGCCGTCGTATGAAGATCACGCACGCATTTATCCGATAGCCTGAGCTCTTCGCCTGATCACCTTTTCCCCTTACCCTCTGCTCTTCAAATCCGTATAATATACAGATGAGTAAGTTTACGGACAAAACTATCGGAGTGCTGGCTGTTCAGGGTGATTTTGAACAGCACGTTAGGCAGATAGGCCTGGTGGGAGCCACTGGACGGGAGGTTAGGCTGCCGCAGGATCTGGAAAACCTTGATGCGCTCATCCTGCCCGGCGGTGAATCGACTACCATGACGCTGCTTATCGACCGTTTCAAGCTCCGGGAACCTCTGGCTGAGTTTATCCGTTCCAAGCCGGTGTATGGAACCTGCGCCGGAATGATTTTGCTGGCCAAAAATGTACAGAAGAATCAGGCTGCAGTGCAGACCTTTGGCGCGATTGATATTGACGTGATTAGAAATGGATACGGAAGACAACTCTATTCATCAGTAGAAAAACTGGATATTGGCCTTAACGGATCACGGACGAGTATGGCTGCCGTATTTATTAGGGCTCCAAAAGTCGTCAGGACCGGAAAAGAGGTTAGAATTCTTGCTGAATTTGAGAATCACGCCGTATTGGTTTCCGAGGGAGTGACCCTGGCAAGTAATTTCCATAGTGAATTGGAAGGTGACACGCGCCTGCTTGAATTCTTTATGAGTAATTTTTTGTCCTAACGATCAGATGATTTGTATATTTAATAGATGCATAAAATCCTGTATACACAATCAGTTGGTGACCGCTCAGCTCAGGTAGTAATAACTTCGGTTACAAGAGATGACCTGCCGGATGGGGGAACTTCTATTTTTGCCCGGACTATAGAGTTCCTCCGAAGGCAGGATAATCAAGTAAAGATCGAATCTCTGGTGCCGGATTCATACAAGGCGTTTAACCAGTCGAAGGCTCTACTGGAGAAAGCATGCTGAAACAGATTATAATCGCCCGTCATCATGGGTTTTGCATGGGCGTCAAGCGCGCCATTAATATTGCCGAAGAGACATCGGCCAATGAAACGAATCAGGTTACCATTCTAAACGAAATCGTTCATAATGAGGCGGTTGTTAACCGGTTCAAAGATCAGGGCGTTGGTCTTGCCAAGCGGGTCGAAGACGTCACCGAAGGCACGCTGATAATCTCTGCTCACGGGGTGTCGCCGCTCATCAAACAACAGGCAACGGCCAAAGGCATCAAAGTAGTTGACGCCACCTGTCCGCTTGTGGAAAGAATCTACGAGATAATCCTTAGAGTCGTTAAGCGTGGCTATCATATAATTCATTTTGGGGAAATGCATCACGATGAAACCCTGGGAATAGTGGGACATGCTCCCGACAGCATTACGGTTGTGTCTACCGCGGAAGAAATAGAAGCCCTGCCTGACTGGTCGGACCGCAAACTTGGTCTGACCGTGCAGACAACCGCCCACGAGGAGTCATTTGCCAAAATAGAAAAGTTGGTCAAAGAGAAATGGCCGCATATAGAGATTTTCAATACTATCTGTAACGCTACCAGCCAGCGGCAGGCGGCGATAATGGATCTTGCGCCAAAAGTTGATATGGTGCTGGTGGTCGGTTCAAATACTTCGGCCAATTCGATGCGTCTGGCTCAGATTGCTGATGCGATTTGTGGCAAGGGAATCCTGATTGGTTCCGCGATGGATATTAAGGACGAGTGGATTGCCGAAGGTACGGGGGTTGAAAAAATTGGTATTTCGGCAGGGGCTTCCACGCCCGATTTTCTGGTCGAAGATGTAATCGAAGCTCTGGTAGACAAATCAGGCGGCCTTGCTCAAGTTATACAGCCGGAACGCCGACGTAAACGGGCACAGAATAACGTCTGACTTGTTGTTCATCTAAAAGTACTAATCAAGGAATTTTCTAAATGGCGTGGTAAGGAATCCTACCGTGGGCTGGCACGTCCGGCTATCTGGCTCATGTCGGCCTCGCGATTACGATGATAGGAGCCGCCGCCGCAGGCGCTCCGAGCGCTCTCAGCGGGCAAACCGCCCGGTACATGAGGCAGTATCCGGCTGAGAAACCGATTGCGTTTTCTTCGTTCGGGCGTATCTTCAGAGAACTAAATTGATACGGCTGATACATGATGACGGGCACTCCACCGTTCTTTTATGTTCTCGTTACATATTCTGAAGGAAGGCAATGTCACAAAGGATTAAGATGGACAGCTTGTCGGATGTATTCCTCGGCACCGTTCTCGAAAAGCGGATCATGGCTCGAAGAATAGTCGTTTTTAATGACGGAGGTCGGCTAAAAAAGTATGACCTGGAAATAGAAGGCGAGACCATTCACCTGGTCTTGTTATAATGAACCCGTCGAGGCATTGATGACCAAAAAAATAGAAACATATCTTGAGAAACTGATACCGGAACGCGATGCCGTGCTCCGCGAAATGGAAGAATACGCCCGCGACGAGGACTTTCCCATTGTTGGTCCTTTGGTAGGACGATATCTCTACCAATCGGCTATGACCATTAAGGCTCGCCGGGTTCTGGAATTGGGCTCGGGATTTGGTTACAGCGCCTTTTGGTTTTCACTGGCAATGAAGGGCAAAGGGAAGATTGTCATGACTGACACTGTCGTGGCCAACAAACGGAGGGCCTTTGATTATTTCAAACGAGCCGGTCTGCAGAGCCAGTTCGAATTCAAGGTGGGCGATGCGCTAAAATCGGTAAAAAGAATCGACGGCGAATTTGATATTGTCCTCAATGATATCGACAAGATTGGTTACCCTAAAACGATCGACATTGCTGCTTCGAAATTGCGTAAGGGTGGTTTGTTTATCACTGACAATCTGATATGGTCGGGTAAAGTATGCGAGCGAAATCCCGATGAGACTACCGAGGCGATTGTTGCTTTCACCAGGAATCTCTATAATGACAGCCGCTTTTTTACAACTGTTTTGCCTCTACGCGATGGTATAGGGGTTGCGATTAGATTGTAAGAGTGGGTAGCGACTGTTGTGTGAGGAGACTCCTTGTCAACGGGTGCATAATAATCGAATATTGAGCGAACAAATCAGAGGTCTGTACGTTTAATATATAGATCCTGCGTTTGGTGACTTCAATACCCTGCAATATACTAATTCTGATATTTCAAAGGGTATGGATTTAGTCTCCAAAGCTTTTCATCGCATAGACGGAAGGAGTAATGCTGACACTTTTGCTCCTAAATGGATTGACCGAGCGATTGATTACAACAGTCTGAAAGTAGTTAAATAGCGATACGTTGAAGAAGATTTATATTGACAAATAGTACGGAAGTTGTTACTTGAACCTGCGTTAAGGTATGAACACCTTCGGCAAGTAGGTGACCGGACGTGAGGTCATTAGGTGATGTTCGGTAAGGACGATTCGCCTTAATTTCCCAAATAGACAGGACAAGATTCACAGTAACAGGCTGGTTTGCCTGACCCGCCGAAAAAGAGTGATTATTAAGGAGTAAATATGGCACCCAGACGCGCGACATTTTTATCATACGGCATCGATCCTGCCTGTATGGAGACAAAAAAATTCATTGAGGAGTCCGGAGTAGTTCTAACCGTCCGCGACCTTAGCAAAGATCCGCTGAGCGTAGAGTACCTGACAGATATGATCGGATATCTGGACATCAACCATTTCTTGAATTCGACATCCGAAGTTTACAGTAAGCTTGGACTCGATAAGGAAAAGCTTTCCCGTCGTGAGATTATCGAAATGATGTCCAAGAACCATACGCTGATTAAGCGCCCGATTGTTCGCTCGGCCCGCCTGATAACAATTGGTTGTGACCAGAAGAAAATCTCGCAGATGCTTCTAATTGGCTCTGAACAATTGCCGGCAAATGAAAATTTCAATGCACGACACCAGGGTGGAAGGTCCTCGCATCGCCGCAGAGAATCAGCGTCGGCGTCCAAATAAACTACAGTACATATTCGCTTAGTACTTTTCTTGCGTTGACATACCGACTATATTCCGTTCGAGACTGTATCGAAAGGAAATGGTATGGATGTTGAGCGCGAAATTCTCGAAACTGATATATTGATAGTTGGGGCTGGTCCGGCTGGTCTTGCGGCCGCATATCGGATTGCCAGCCAGGTTGAAGCAGACGCTTCTCTGGAAATGCCCGAAGTTTTGATTATGGAAAAGGGTGCCTTTGTTGGAGCGCACGCTCTATCTGGCGCGGTTATGGACCCGATCGGAATCGAAGAGCTGATACCCGATTTCCGCGAAAAATCTGCGCCTCTTGAGGCCGAAGTTATTTCGGAGAAACTATACAACTTCAGTGAAACAGGCTCCTTTCAGTTTCCTTTCACGCCTCCGTCTTTAAACAATCATGGCTGTTATATAATTTCGCTAAACAAGTTTACGGCCTGGATGGGCGAACAGGTTGAGTCGCTCGGTTTAGATATTTTTTCAGGGTTGGCCGGTTGTGAGTTGCTTGTTGAAGATGGAAAAGTAGTCGGTGTGCAGACGGTCGATATGGGTCTTGATAAGCAGGGCAATAAGAAGTCAAACTTTGAACCAGGATCGATAATAA
>JAUXBO010000108.1 GCA_030619345.1 Candidatus Zixiibacteriota bacterium
CTTGTGATTGGTGAAACGACTATTATTGGACATAATTGTGTCCTGTTCCACAACGTAACGCTCGGTGGTACCGGGAAACATATCGATAAACGCCATCCCACGCTCGGGAACAATGTCCTGATAGGTACCGGAGCGATTTTGCTGGGGCCGATAGCAGTTGGCAACAATGTAAAGATCGGCGCCAACAGTTTTGTGGTCATGCGAGATATTCCCTCCGACTGTACCGTGGCCGGAACCCCAGCCGTTATTACCAAGCACAACGGCACTCACTGCCATGAGGAACTTCCCAAGACCGACATTAGGCTAAATGGCGACACCCCAAACAGTGTCCAATCAGACGTCGCCTGAGTGATACTGTCGAGATGATTACTTCCGGGGTCGTTTGTATAGTAACTGCCGAGTTGACAAACAGAATATCATTTCTTTCCTTTTGGATGTGAAAAGAAGCAGGCGTAAGAAAAAAACAGGGCAATTTCAAGTTTCCTCGAATGGATCGCCTACCTGGATATTGATTGCTTATTTCGCTACCGTGGCACTGCTTGTATTGTCTTCATTCTATCCTGAAACACGGGTCTGGGGATTTAATTGGTTGGCATATATCCCGGGCGTTTTCTTCTACACCGTTCTGACGTTTATGTTGGGTGCCGGTATTTTCTCGATCTGGGCCGTGAGGCGATCAACCGCTTCAACGACCGATACAACCGAAACCGGTTGGACAAACAGAGTCTATTACTCCGCGGTACTTTTGCTATCAATTATCATGATTACCTGTTTCGTTCTGTTTCGTGGCAAAACACATTTTCTCGGTGATGGATATCAATTGCTGTCGCTTCTCGCCGGGGGTGGCGAGTCAGCAAAAACCTGGGATTTGGGGATATCTGCCATACTGCGGACCGTATTTTCGATACTTGCTGGGGATCCGGAGTCTAAGGCGCTTCTGAGCTACCAGATTGTTTCAATAGGGTCCGGCGCATTGCTGTTGATTTTTCTTGGTATCGCGGCAAAAATGCTGTTTAGCAACCGTTGGCGGAGTTTTCTGTTCTTTGCTGGAATTGCAACCAGCGGTTTTGCTTTGCTTTTCTTTGGCTATGTTGAAAACTATGCTTTAATGATTGTCGCGACAACTGCCTTCGCTATTGTCGGCATATCGGCAGCATCAAACCGAGCGAGCGCCTGGTGGCCACTGATCCCGTTTGCCATCGCCTGTTTCACACACCTCTTTGCAATTGTTCTGCTGCCTGCCCTGCTTTACGTTTTGTTAAGAAAGAGTCGATTAGGAATCTGGATTGCAGGACTGCAAATCAAAACCAAGAGATTGGTGACAGCGGCTCTTTTTGTGGCAGCAATGCTCACCTATTATTATCTTCAGACCAATCGACTATTTTTCATGTTTGCATTTCTACCAATCTTCCCCGACCGTTTCACTGTCGACCATGACACGCTTCTGTCCTTCAAGCACATTGCAGATATCTTCAACCTGCTGATTCTTTTGTTGCCTGGATTCTTTGTTTTGGCCACAGCAGTTCTTTCAACCGGCGCGCTGCGGGGAAAGTTCAAAGCAGAATACAATTTTTTGATCATTCTCTTGCTTTCCGGGTTGGCGGCAGTCTCTGTTTTTAATCCGGGGATCGGTATGCCGCGCAACTGGGATCTGTTTTCGATCTTAGGTGGACCGCTCTCCGTTCTATTTTTCTACACAGTTCTGGATCGCGTGAAAGCTCCGATGTCTTCTCACGCGGCACTGCTCGCTATCGCCCTTGGGCTGGCTTTGCTTGTCCCTCGAGTCATTTCGCAGAAAACTCCTGAGATCGCTATTGCTCATTTTAGAAACTATATGGAACTTGACCGCGTCCGTAATAGAAACGCCCGGAAACTGCTGATCGACCATTATCGGGCTGCGGGTGATTCTATCTCAGCCGACGAGGAAACTAAGAGATGGAAACAGGATTTCCCCGAGATCACACTTAACAATACAGTTCGCAGGTTGATCGACCAAGGCAAGTACCGTGAGGCGATTATGATATCCCGCAGATGCTTGGAGTATAATCCTCTTTATTTCGATGCATATTTCAACATTGGCGGTTGTTATTATTCGCTTTCTATGACTGACAGCGCTCTTTTCTATCTGGAACTGTCCGACGGCATCAATCCTTACAATACTAATACTCTGTCAATGATCGGCGCCGTCTATTTGGAAGTTGGCCAATATGAAAAGGCCGAACAGTATTTTATGAACTCGATGGAAATAGACAGTACAACCGAGAACGCACTTTCCGGGCTGGTGTATGTCTACCTTCAGCAAAATCGATTTGAGCAGATACCTCTCTATTTGAACAAGCTGCATGAACTCAGCAGCACTCCCGCCCATCTGTTTCAAGCCATAGGCGATCTGTTATTGCAGCAACGCTCCTTTGAATTGGCCACAAGCGCTTATGACTTTGCGGTCGACCGGGGTTTAGACCCCGCATATATTGACAGTCTGAAAGAGAGCTATCCTCAGTTGCAGAAGTAGTAACACCGCCGGATTTAAAACCCTGTGCAGGCTTAGATACAATTCAGTTTACGATTTCTCCGGCATGACCTTCGGCCAACTGACGAACTTCGAAATCCGGATGCTCTTTAAGAGAATCGAAATTAATCGACAGCTGTGACGGATTACAATTAAGCCGGTAGTAGCCCAAACGATTATTTTCAACAACATCCCAGCCATTGGCGAGTCCGGCGTTGACCTCATTTTTCATCCGATACAGATACCGCGCCTGGTTGAATCCCATTTCAATATCCTCTTTGTAAATCCATCCGGCATCGCCAACCAGACGTGAGTAAGCCAGCTTGGCAAAGTACTTAAATGATTTACCGGTCAAGCGAATCGGGAAACCGTTGACCTTGATAAGATACCGCTCACCTTCAAGACGACCATCGATTTCGACTAAATCCGGAACAAACAAAGTACGATGTTTCCCCTCACTGAGTTCTGTTCTGACATCAATATTACCGGGCTGCATATCAACCTCCAATTTAAGTGTTTCTATTTTATTGTTTACCTGCAACGACTTACGATCAGATATAATAATTGACTTAAGTGATTCCAGATCGTACTGACAAAGCTGTTCGAGACTCTCAACACCCGCTTGTTCAAGGGCGCAAAAATCAGAACGACCTAAAACCTGACCAAAATGCCGATAGAGTTCACGGAATTTTAACGGCAGGCCACGACGAACGCTAAAAGCATATCCATTGAGTTTAGACCCCTGCCGTCGGTCTCCCCCGCTGGCTACAAGCAGGTTGCCCAGAGCGGCAAGAAGGTGAGCAACGCTTTCTCCGAGACTGAGAATCTGCCCCAGGTGCATTTGGAAACGCTCTTCCAATTTTTGCAAAGGAGTCAATCGCGACCAGCTATAAAGAAGTAACATCGACTTCATGCAGGCCGCCTCATGATATGAAAGAGGATTTCCCGACAAACAGTCTCCCGGCAGCCACCGACAATCATCTACAAGGTCGGGGAATAATTGATGCAGCATTTGAAGCGGCTTATTATTGACCTGCTCAAAACGCGACAAAAGTGACGGCGGCAGGTTGATTGAAGGCAGACTCAAGGTGAGCGCGATCCAACCGGCGAAATTATCCGGAAGGCCAACTTCCATTTTATGTTTGAAAAAGGCAGCCTGCTGTACCGACAGACCCGACGTTGCCGCGGCCTTGCCCAAAGCGGTGACCACTATTGCCGGGGTCGCTTCGTCAACAGCAACCAAGCCCTGTTGTATCAACAACTCTATCGCCTGATCCAAAGCACGCTCCGGCACCATCCGGCCGGTGGCCACATACAAAGTACGACCAAAAAGATTCTTGAGACTCTCCCGACTATCCGCCAGCCCGGAGACGATCATATTCAAAGCCCAATCTTCGGACGACATTGTTGCCAAAGCCGACCGCACCGAAGAAGACTCGTTTTCGGCGATATAGTTTTCCCAGAGGATATCCCGATCAAAAGAACTGTCGGCCATAATAATGGCCCGTCCCACCTCGCCCTTCCCCTCCATACCGAGCCGACCGGCCCGACCGGACATGTTATCAAATTCAGCCCGACTGACCGGGACTAACGAGGGACGACTGCTGTACTGGCCCGAGGCATACTTAACCGTCTCGAGGTAAACGGTGTCGGCGGGAAGATTTACCCCCATAGATAAAGTAGTAGTTGAAAATAACGTTCTAATCTGCTTGTTTATAAATACTTGCTCGACTATCTCTCTTTGCCTGGATGACAAATCGGAATTATGAAAAGCAACCCCTCGCGACATTGCCTGTTTGAGCGAGCGTATCAAAAATGACGGTTCCTCTTCGTTTAGCATTTCAATCGCCTGAGAAGCCGGAGCCCAGTCAACGGCGGCCGCCATCCTGAAAGCATAGTCAACAGTTTCTCGGCGCGATTTGAGAAAAACGAGGGTCGAACCACCATCGCTTTTTATCTGCTGCATGAAAGCATCAAAGCTCTCTTCCCCCGGTTCAATTGAGACGAACGGCTCGGAGCCATCGAAATGGCTGTTATATGAGCGATATCGATAAGAACCTTCGGCGGCCACTCCGCGCAGCAGATCGATTGGACGGGCGGTCTCCTCCACGACGACCGCCCCCAACCAGGCAGCAAGGGTAGCGGGGCCATCTTTGTTGGCCATATTGCTGCTATCATTAATTTGGGCCTCAGCCCCTCCGGAAATGACAGCCGAGAGGCCAATCACCGAAGGCTGATAGACAGAGGCCTGAATTTTGGTGAGGATACGCTCCAAAATTGCCCCGCGTCCTGGTTCGGACAGAGATTGAATTTCATCAACTAAAACCAGACCGATATTCTTTAACGTGTCCAGCGATGAAGTCAAAAGCAGATCAAACTTTTCATAGATAGCCAGCGCGATCTGATAATCAGAGCTGAAAAAGAGCCGGTCATTTTCGGGATGATCTCCACTGACAATAATAATTTTGATCCCCAGGTCGGCATAAGTATCACGCAGCAACTTGTATTTCTGCTCAGCCAGTGATTTGAGAGGAAAAAGCATGACCGATTTCTTACGGAACAGCAGCGCCTTGATCGCCGCCATTTCAGCACAGAATGATTTACCGGATGAAGTCGGGGCACTGATAAGCATATTAAGAGGCTGATATTCCGAAGAAATCGTCCGCTGGCCCAACAGGCCGCTTCGCACCGCCCGGCTCTGGACCGGAAGCAGGGTGGCACCCTGTCGCTTTTCCCAAATGTCAATTATCTGTTCTGGCATTCCATACTTTCCCAAATCCGAAACTCGCATCTTAACAACCCCTTTTGATAAACAATTGTCGGGTTTCTCCCCCGCCTAAAGGCGTGGTCGAAACACCGACCTACAGGCAAAGCCTGTTTTATGCTTCGCACGTATCAACTGTTACTCCTGTATTCACTTTCATCCTCTTCCCTCTGCCGCTGTCCGAAGGAATAAAACGGGCTATGCCCGGCAACTCTCAAAGCCGCATGACGGGCAACTGAAACAACTCCCCAAACGGACCATCCCGCCGTTGCAGTCGGGGCAACTGGCCGCATTCTGGCATTGGTAATCTTTGTTTTCCCGCGCATCGTTGCGTGCCGAGAGGATAAAATCAAAGCTGTAGTCTTTAAATTTCTCAACCTGAGAGACACGATCCCTGTGATTTGAAAGCTGCATAATTCCTAACTCCTTGTATTTCAATGGCTGATATGACCTCTAGTAGAGCTTCTATGCTCAAAACCATGATACTGCACACTTGTGCAGTCGTCAAGCGGAAGTTGAAAAAATATCAAAAAGGAGTAACACGTAATAATAGAAAAACGGCCCATAAGATGCTATAGGCCGCCGGAAGACTAAAAGTCTGCCAAATATGGATAGCTAATCAATACCTAATAAGTGCAAGGGCGCGGAGTTGGGCCACCGCTCAATCGCCAGTCAGGCTGAAATCAACTTTGTAGGTGACCCAAACTTTAATCGGGCGACCGTTCTGAATCCCCGGTTGGAATTTGTTCTTGTAGGCGGCTTTGACTGCCGCGTTATCGAGTGAAATCACACCGGAAGACTTTCCAACAATAGCATCTATGACATTGCCCTCTTCATCAATGAGCACCTCGACCCACAGGATTCCCTCCAGACCGGCCTGACGAGCCAGACGAGGATACTCAGGCAACTGCTCGAAGATCATCTCGGGATAAATCTCAAGGGCAATAAACGTATCGGGAGAGGGCAAATAGTTTCCATCACCCCCATCAAAATTTGGCAGTTGGCCGGAACCAGAGGTCAGGTCATCGACTCCCACAATAGCAGCCAGTTCGGTCCGGGAGGCAATAACCGTCGTATCATCCTCCAGTTCTTCATCCGGGATCGGCACTGGAATCCCGACACTTGAGGTCGGCTTGGGTTTCTCCCCGGCTCCAAAGTCAGGCGGGTCTCGATAAATAGGTGGTGGCTGTATCCATTCGACAATGATTGAATCCTGAGGCGGATCAATAGGAGGAATTTCGGCATCGGCCTCGGGGATTACCAGCCAGCCGAGTCCCGTCACAGCCGCTACCAATAGAATCACAGTCAGAAGACCGATTCCCATATTGCGCTGGTAAGAGCTTTTCATGGCGTGGGCACCATAGTCATTGTAAAGGTGTTTTCGATTCAGTTGCATCTTGTCCCCTCTTTCCGGCGGTCTCGGGCGATCTGTTTAAGCGTGAGGGTTTTGGTGCGTCATCTATAGTATATAGACGCTGGGTGAGGTGGAATTGTTGAATTACATCAAGACTGGAGATTCCTATCGCAATCCGAGTTCAGTAGTAACCACCCTTCGACTAAGCTCAGGGTGACTTAAATTCAAAAAACTCATTAAATCAGGAAACTACTTCAGATACAAGTCATGCTGAGCTTGTCGAAGCATGTCCCACTTGAACGTGCTTCGCACTCGCCGAAAACTAGCAGTTTGTCGCCCGCCGCTTGCGGTGGGTACTTCTGAAACAACAGCAAACTCTTTTGGCTCCCACGGCAAGCCGTGGGCGACCCTGCCCTTATACTTTTTCAATAATCCGCAGGCACAGAGCGGCATTGCTGCCCAGTAATTGTAGGTCGGGACCTTTACGGTCCCGACAATTCAGGTAATATCCGAGGTCGTCAAACAATTGTCGGGACCTCAAGGGTCACCGACCTACTTAACAAAAAAAGGCGTTCACAATGTGAACGCCTTAGTAATTAACATATTTGAAATTTGCCGATCAGTCACCGGTCAAGCTGAAATCAACTTTGTAAGTAACCCATACTTTAATCGGGCGGCCGTTCTGGATACCAGGCTTGTAGGTGCACTTGAAAGCTGCTTTGACGGCAGCTTCATCAAGCGAAGTCACCCCCGAAGATTTGCCGACAATAGCCTTCATAACTTTACCGTTTTCATCGACCAACGCCTTAACCCAGACAACACCTTCAAGTCCGGCCTGACGGGCCAAACGCGGATAATCCGACTTATACTCGTAAATCATTTCGGGGTATATCTCAACCGCAATGAAGGCATCAGGGGCGGGGATAAAATCTTCATCGGAGAGATCAACGACAATATCACCGTCACCGGCGCCGGCCGTAATATCAGGAGCAACGATCTCCGCCAGTTCTTCACGGGTGGCAATCACAACATCCTCGTCGAGAACTTCGTCATCAGCTACCGGTTTGGGGATACCGACTGTAGGCATCGCGACATTTGGTTTATCAACCTGAACCTGGGGCGGCTTTTTGGCGATACTCGGAGGAGGTCCAAGATCAGCAACAGTTTTAATGATGACCGAAGGAGCC
>JAUXBO010000076.1 GCA_030619345.1 Candidatus Zixiibacteriota bacterium
ATTGGTCATTGAGTCTTCTTTCTCAATTTCTCTAAGGGCGTCGATACGTTGCGCGTTGACATTTCCCTAAGACCGCGTGAAATCTAATTCATTTTTGCAAAAATGTGCAAGAAAAAAGTGAGTTTTTTAAAATAAAAAAAGCCGATTCCCATAGGGAAATTAAGATCATGTCGGACAAATTCAACCTCGAGTGAGTTCAATCACCGGAGCTTCGGCAGGACAATTGAGACGGAAAGGAAACCAGTGTCCCATTCCGGACGAGGTATACAACTGTGATTTTTCCCTCTGGTATTCTCCCCAGAGGTAGCGGTCCGGCCAGAGTGATTCAAACGCTGATCTTCCAAATAAGCCAATTTGTCCGCCATGTGTGTGACCGGCGAGAACCAGATTTATCCCATGTTGCGCGGCCACATCCAGGGCATCAGGGCGATGGCTCATCAGAATTGAGAAATCGTTTCCGTGCGATTGGCCGAGTGTTTTGTCTATGGCCCGCTCATAAAAGGCGATATCCTTAGCGCCCATTCTCTGGGGATCATCAAGACCACCGACAAATAGCGAGGCAGAACCGACCTTGACAGAGACAGACTGATCGACAAAAAGAGGGACAGCGTGCTTTTCATAGATTTTGTGTACCTGCTTAATACCGCGGAAGTACTCATGATTCCCGAGCGTGGCGTAAGCTCCGTCCGGTGCTTTAAACTGTTCGAGCAGTCTCAACATGTCCGGTAGTAGACTCAGATCATCGGCTACATCGCCGGTCATTAGCACCATGTCTGGTTCAAACCGGGCGGCCTCGGCCAGGACTTCTTCAACAGTTTCGAGCGTTACATAATGTCTCAAATGAAGATCGGAGAGATGGAGGATTCGGTAGCCCAGAAGATCATCGGGCAGATTGGGGAAGCTCATTTTTCTCAAGCGGACTCGTACACCACCCAGGGCGCTTGTCATTCCAGCCACACCGCTGGTCATGGTGATTATCGGTAAGGCTGCTGCCGCACCCTGTAGGATTAGCCTTCGCTTTGGATCTGTCTTCCCAGAGAGGGGGCGGGTGCCACGGTCGGCTAGGTGGTCGGTAATCTTGCGAATGAGATGGATGAATCCCGAGAGCGGAAGAGACAGCATCAGTCCGACTTCCAGTATGAACGTGAGTACGGCCAGCGCGGCGGCGGGATATGCTACCAGATCGAGCGCGTAGTATTCCCCGGCAAACCAGACAGCCACCATTGTCACTCCAAACAGAGGCAATCCCCAAGCTGCCCGTCGAATCAGTTTCTTGCGCCACCAACTGCGATTGAGAAATCTCAGCAGGAGTAGTTCCAGGAGGCCGATAAGTAGAATCGCAATGATCGACGCAATTAAAGGAAACAAACTTCGCATCTGTTATTCTGTTTCGGAGTCTATCCTATTTTGAGTTTCTGAACCAGATTATTCTGAACCAGATTCATCTGAGCCAGACTTGTCTGTTTCAGATTATACGGGGAAAGCTGCAATAAGTTTAGCAATTGACGCCTTGGTATGAGAGTGTTTTCCGGTGCGGCTACTTTCGCCAGACAGCAGGACGCAAAACGATCAGGACCGTAAATATCTCCAGCCGTCCCAGAAGCATGGAGAGGATCATGATCCATTTACCGGGAATCGGAATCCAGCCGTAGTTTTCAACAGCACCGATTCCGGCCAGGCCGGGACCGATATTTCCTATCGTGGCAATCGAACAGGTCACAGCGGTGGTGAGGTCCGGAACAAACAGGGACATGGCCGCGGCGGTGACGATAAACAGACCGATGAACAAGAGCACAAACGAGACCACGTTGATAAGACGGCCGTCATCAATCGTCTGGCGGCCCAACTTGATTGGCGCCACCAGTCGGGGCTGAGTAACTTTTCGCAACTCACGCAGGGCTATTTTGGCGACTATCATTATTCGCACCATTTTCATGCCGCCTCCGGTCGATCCGGCACAGCCCCCGAAAAACATCAAGAATACTAGAAGAAACCTAAGAAAATCCGGCCACAAGTCAAAGTCGGCAGTGGCAAATCCGGTCGTCGTAATTATAGCCAACGTCTGAAACGAAGCGACTCGAAAGCTATTGTAGAACCCCTCAATCTGTTCACTCTGAGCACTATAGTGCAGGTGAAATTCTGCCGGACTCATTTGCTCACTGCGGAAATGATCCGCTGCCGTCTCAGCGGGAGCCAGACCTCCGGTATTGAGCACGAAGGTCACGACCAGAACCGTAATCAAAATGGCACTAGTGTAAAAAATAAATTCGCGATTGTACTTAAAGGATTTAAAGTCACCACGAAGAGCGCGAAAATGCAGCAGGAAATTAATTCCTGCAAAGTACATGAACGCCGTGATGATCCATTCAATATAATCGGAGTTAAATGAAGCGATTGAACCGCTGCGGGTCGAGAACCCTCCGGTCGCCATCGTTGCAAACGAATGACAGACAGATTCAAACAGATTCATGCCACCGGTCATCAGTAGAACAGTCTCGGCCGCAGTCAAGAGCAGATAAACACCCCAGAGAATCGAAGCCGTCTGAGCCAGACGTGGGTAGAGTTTTTCGGTCGTTGGACCGGGTACTTCGCCTCGGAACATCTGATACCCGACCACACCCATCGCTGGAAAAATTACCAGTGCGAGAGTGATGATACCCATGCCGCCCAGCCAGTGGGTCAGCGCCCGGAGGAACAGTAGCGAGCGA
This sequence comes from Candidatus Zixiibacteriota bacterium, assembly GCA_030619345.1. Lineage (GTDB taxonomy): Bacteria > Zixibacteria > MSB-5A5 > GN15 > FEB-12 > JARGFS01. The sequence continues at coordinate 2,709 of JAUXBO010000076.1, forward strand.
GGGACGGATTCAATATCGGTGAGAATGGTCGCACCGGTAGTTGTAAATCCGGACATTACTTCGAAAAAGCCATCGGAAAAGGCCAGCATAATCGAGCTGTAGTCACCCCCTAACGAGGCCAGGTAAAATGTAAATGGAATACTGCATACGAAGGAGAGGGAAATCCATCCAAAGGTCACAATTGCATATCCCTCTTTTATTCCCTGCAGGTTTCGGCCGGATTTGAAAATAATGGAGGCCGCCGTGCCTGTGCTAAGTGCCACTATAATTGCTACCAAAAAGCCGGTTATCTCCGGTACGCTGAGAAACGACGATAGCATAGCCTGGGGGAGATCATAAAACGCTATGCTTAGCGGGACAAACAACAGCAGTCCGATAACCTGCATCAGTTTGCCAATGGCATATCCTACGGCTGTCTTATGCACGGCTCAACTCCGTTTGAATATGCGATGCGGTTTAAAAAGTTTTGATACAAACGAAAGATTTTTCTGATGAGTGATGACGATTATATGATCATTGACCTTAATTTCAGTTTCCCCTTCCGGTATAATCAACTTTTCCTCGCGGGCAATAATACCGATTATCGATCCTTTTTTGAGCTTGGTCGCGATATTCTTGACTTTCATTCCCGCGATGTCGCTGTCGGAGGTGACGGTGAAACGAAGCGCTTCGATATCGACATTGGTCAATTTGACCTTGGCTCCAATATGCCCGCGTGTTACAGTCTCCAATATCTCGCGGGCGGTAGTCAGGCGAGGGTTGATGACATGATCGATTCCAATGGATCGGAAGAGGCGGTCGTGATGGCTCTCGGTCGCGGTAGTGATCACCTCGTGAGCGCCTTCTGCTTTGGCCAGCAGGGCTGAAAGCATGTTGTAATCGGATTCGTCGGATACGGCCAGGAAAAATGATGCGTTTTCAACATTCAGTTCCTGAAGAAGCTCTATCTGAGTGCAGTCGCCATGAATGACTTCAACATTATCCACCAGCGAGGCAACCTTCTCGGCATGTTCCCGATTGGGATCAACATACGTTACATGGTACTCGGTCTTGTCGAGGGCCTGAGCCAATTCAAGAGTAGAAAACGAACCGCCGGTCATAATGATCTTGCGGTTTTTGACTTCAATGCCAATCAGCTTCAAATACCGTTCCAGCGACTCTCTGGGAAAGAGCGAATACAGCAGGTCACCCGGTTCAATTCGAGTATTTCCGTCCGGGATCATGCCAATCCCCTGACGAACTATAGCAGCAAAAAGCACCACATAAGGAGAAATGTCCGCGCGAATTTCCCTGGGCGTCTTGCCGGCAATTTCCATATTCTCAGAAATATAGTGCCCCCGCATCAAAATACGGCCGTTCTCAAAATTTGCCGAGTCGACAGCGTGGGGGCTTTCGACATACTGCAGTACCTGATCGACGAGAGTTTTCTCGGGATGGATCACAGTGGTGATTCCGAGTTTCTGAAGATCCATTACGGAGTTAGTCTCGGCAAACTCCCTTCCTCGCAGGCGAGCAATTCGATAGCGGGCGTTATGTTGAGCTGCCACAGCGCAGACCACCATGTTGATTTCGTTATTTGGCGTCACGGCCAGAACCATGTCAGCTCTGTTTACACCGGCCTCTTTGAGGATCGAGGGAGAAGTACCGGACCCGTTGATTATCTGGAGGTCGAGTTTTTCAGAAAGCTGCTGGCAGAGTTCGGCATCGGATTCTATAAGGCACAAATTGTGCTTGTCTTTCAAGAGCTGTTCGGCCAGCGAATAGCCTACAACACCTCCACCGACAATAATTATTTTCATACTTTCTCTGCTTTCACTTTCGCCGTCATCAAACGGCTTGTTTCCGACGGCCCTAATAACAGGAAGCAGACTTAGCTTGGCAATTATTTTTATTATGTCGTATGACAGCGAAAATGAATTTTTGGAAACGGTCTGACAAAATGCTGGCCCTGTAAATCAGCCCTTGTTAGCAGCTCAAATCGTTAGTATTGTGCGACGATGATTGAAGAGACAAAATCAGCGCAGGTAACGCCCGAAAAAAAGCCGTTTCGACTGCGTAAATACCTGAAATTCCCCCGTTCTTTTGCCGAAGTCAAGCAAATGGGTTGGAAGTTCATTCTGCTGTTTATATTGTTCTATCTAATCCGAGACAGCATCCTCTATCTGCTGATTCCATACCTGATTTACAAGGGCGTGATCGGGGGTTAGAGCTCAATTCCAAGTTGGGCGACTATCGACTGGTGATCTCTAAGAATTTTTCTGCGTTCCTGCTCAATAACCTGATGCTCAAGTTTCATCTGGGCCAGAGCTTCCTGCGCTTGTCTTAGTTCCCAGGCGATCTCTCTCTCGCTCATCTGCTTACTCTCCATGTGACTCGACACGGCAAGGGCATTGCGGATCAACTTCTTGTGCCGCTTCCGCAGTTTGCGGTGTACTTTGAACATGGCTTCGTGGGCGCTTCTGATCTTGGCGTGATCACCTCGATCGCCCAGACGGTTGACGGCGTAGGCGTGCTCTTTGGCCAACTTGCGGTCATCGATTTCCGCCTGGCGACAACGCTTCTCAAAGAGATGGTCTTCGTCGACAAACTGTACAATGATCTCCTGCAACTGTTGCCTGATTTTTTCAGGCTGGCTGTTCATATAACGCTCCGTTAAATAGAGGAATGACTCTGCTATAATATGGCGTGGATAATCTGTTTCGCAACGAAAAAAGGAGTTTTGCAGATTGGCTGCCTATTGTATGGAGCAGACGATCAGGTTATCTTGCTGTTATCCCGACAGAGGTATCCAGTGACAGTCAGTGTATCAAAGAAATCAATATTGGCAGAACTGCTCAAGCAGATCGCAGAACACAGTTGCCCGGAAAATATGCATAATTACCAGCGTTTTCATAAGGAAACGCTGGCCGATCCGATGGGGCTCAAGACCGCGATAGTGCGGAAGATTTCAAACGAGGTCTACCGGCAGGTCAAGAACTGGTCGGCCAATGATCTGCTCGACTGTTGTGACTTCCTGCTCGCATCCGACAGGCGGTACATGCGGTTTGTTGGTTTCGATTGGGCGCAAAAAATACCATCCGACTACAGAAAATCTGATCTTAGCCGATTTAAGCGCTGGTTGGATCAATACGTTGATAACTGGGGAGCGTGCGACCATCTTTGTTGCGGTCCACTGGGCCTATTGTTGCAAAAGTATCCCGAACTGGTATCACGTACACATAGTTGGACACGTTCCAGAAACCGATGGGTTCGACGGGCGGCAGCTGTTTGTCTTATAGTCTCGTTGCGCGACCGTCGGGTTCTTGATGAAGCGTTCAGAGTTGCTGATGAGCTCCTGTTGGACGAGGATGATCTCGTGCAGAAAGGGTATGGCTGGATGCTCAAAGAAGCGAGTAACGAATTCAGGCGCGAAGTGTTCGAATTTGTCATGGCTCGCAAAGATCGAATGCCACGCACGGCGTTACGATATGCTATAGAGAAAATGCCTGCTACGATGCGAAAAAAGGCGATGACCTGAGTCACCGCCTCTTTTTGTGTCTGATTGATGCGATTTTGTCGCTTAGAATCCGTAGATTTCCGAGTATTTCTCAGTCATGTATTTCATCAACGGTTTGTGCGACAGTTCCTTTCCGGTCACTTTCTTACACAGTTCAGCAGCGCGGTAACGGAAGCCGTGCTGGTGGATCTTCTCCTTGAGCCAGTTGCGCAGAGTCAGGAACTCGCCACGCTCAAACTGCTCATAGATATCCGGCATCTCTTTTTTGGCCTGGTCAAAGAACATGGCCGAATAGAGATTGCCGAGACTGTAGGTTGGGAAATAACCAAACAGTCCGGCCGCCCAGTGGACGTCCTGAAGGCAACCGTTGGCGATATTGTCGACTTTGATTCCAAAATATTTCTCAAAGCGGCTATCCCATTCGCCGGGGATGTCGGCGATTTTGATCTCTCGTTTTACAATCGCGCGCTCGATTTCAAAACGGAGTAGGATATGCAGGTTGTAGGTCGCTTCGTCGGCTTCGACACGAATGTACGAAGGCTCCACGTTATTAACAGCGCCATAGAAGTCATCAAGTTTGACATCACCCAGTGATTCTTTGAATATCCGCTGGGCCTGTGGGAAGAAGTAGTTCCAGAACGGTTTGGAGCGGCCGACCTGGTTTTCCCACATCCGCGACTGCGATTCATGAATTCCCAGTGAGGCCGATTCGCCCGCGGGCATTCCAAAATGTTCCTTTTTATTAATCCCCATTTCGTACAGCGCGTGTCCCGCCTCGTGCATGGTGCCAAAAAGGGCGTCGTTGAGTCTATCCGGGTTGTAGCGGGTGGTGATACGGGTATCGCCGGGTCCAAAGCCGGAGCAGAACGGATGGGTGGTGATGTCGAGCCGTCCGATGTTAAAGTCAAAACCAATCGCGGCCGCAACCGACTCACCGAAAATCTTCTGCTTGTCGACATCGTAGGCGCGCTCGACAATCGACTTGTCCGGTTTTTTGGGGGCACCTTTGATTTTGTCCAGCAAGACGACCAGATCATCGCGAAGGCCGCCAAAGGCAGCTTCGACATCTTTGACAGTTGTTCCCGGCTCGTAGTCATCAAGCAGCGCGTTATACGGCTCGCCTTCATAGCCGTAGGCTTCCGCTTTCTGGATAGTCAGGTCGATCACCTTTTCCAGATTTGGGGCAAACATTTTAAAATCTTTTTTGGCCCGCGCTTCCTGCCAGATCCCTTGAGCGATAGAAGTCTCTTTGGTGATTGCCTCGACCAGATCGGTCGGGAGCTTGGCTCGTTTGTTGTACTCCCATTTCAACTCGCGAATATTGGCCGCTTCAATAGAATCCGGATCCTTGACCAGATCGGAGCTTTCGAGCTGGCTGAGCCATTCGCCGATTTTTGGGGAAGTGAACATCTCGTGGTGCATCGCGGATATCAGGCCGAGTTGATCGGCGCGAAGTCTACGGCCGCCGCGCGGCATGTAGGTGCGCTCTTCCCATCCGAGAACCGAGGCGCAGGAGCCGAGAATACCAATTTTACGGCATTCAGCAGTCAACTGTTTATATACTTCTTTTGGGGCCATTTAACTTTCTCCTTATGATAATCTGTTATCGCATTCAAAAGCCATATTGACGTAGACGCAAAAGATAGGCAAAAGTTGCCGCTCAGGCAAGGTGGCACAGTCACCGTTTTTTTGTGAGAATTTTCGTTTCAAGTAGCAGTAGGTCGGGTTCCGATCCGGCCCCGGCGGATTGAAACCCGACAGTCGGAGTAGGGTGTATCCTCTCGTCAGGCTCAGGACAGGCTGTCTTCAGACCCGCCTTTTGTGGCTGGCGTACGTTCCCGTGCGCCAGTATAAAATTGATTGCGCGCTGTCGGTAGATTGAATAGTTTGCAAAGAACAGCGTGATAAAAGTAATAGAATATCCATGAATGAAGTGAAAGTGGGAAATCAGTTATGTTTAAGAAATTATCAATATTAGGGCTCATTCTGTTGGTTACGTTCGCGGCAGCAGTCGCTATTGCCGGAGACACAGAAGACGCCGCTAAAGCACAGGCCGAAGCGCTCAAAGCGCTTGGAATGGCAGGAATGATGGGACAGCAGGCCGATGTCGAACTCATTGGCTGGCGCGATCTGGCCAAACTGCTCCCCAAGGAGATTCCCGGGATGGAGACGGGAAAAATCGAAGGTGGGACATTTACAATGGACGGCTCATCGATGAGCGGTTATGGCGGCGATACTTCCGTAGCCAAGGCGATGGCCGGGTTGATGTCTGGCTATTCGTCCGCCGAACGTACCTATACCAAAGAACTGGACAATGGCAAGCGTAAGAAACTCACCATGCGGGTGATGGACTCCGGCGCCATGCGGGCGATGCTCGCTGGTTTCCTGGTGGCGGTGGAATATGACACCCCCGATGGCATGATGAAGTCGACTGAGATAGCGGGTCACCCGGCCAAGTTCGTACAGGAATTCAACGATGATCTCGAAGTCACCCAGACCCAGTACATGGTCCTGGTCGGCGACCGGGTGTTGGCTTACTTTGAAGGCAACCAGTTTGTTGAACCTGAAGAAGTTGAAAAGTATGCCAAAAACTTTCCTTACGCGAAGCTCGAAGCCTTAGCCGGCAGCAGCATCAAAGACGCCATTGAAGGGAAGTAGGTGTAGGGCAGGATCCCTGCGCCTGTCCTGAGTCTGACGAAGGGATCCTGCCAAACTGCCACATCGGGTGGCCCA
>JAUXBO010000127.1 GCA_030619345.1 Candidatus Zixiibacteriota bacterium
CAATGAGCAGGAATGAATTACACTGCGCGGGAATGACTACAGAATGTGGTGAGCAACAGAAAAGAATACAGGAAGACAAAGTGAATAGCATAACTACTGATACAATCAAGAAGACGCCGTTCTACGATAAGCATGTGGCGGCCGGGGCCAAAATGGTGGAATTTGCCGGGTACCAAATGCCAATCCAATACAAAGGGATCACCGCTGAACATCTGGCCGTGCGCAAAAATATCGGGTTGTTTGATCTAACGCACATGGGAGAATTTGAGGTAAGTGGTGGCGGGGCCATTGAGTTTTTGCAAAAGGTAACGACCAATAATATCGAAGCACTCGAGATCGGTCAGATTCAGTATAGCTGTATGACCCTCCCGACCGGCGGGATTGTCGATGATCTGCTGGTCTATCGTCTCGAAGACAGCTACCTGCTGATTGTCAACGCCTCCAATCTCCAGAAAGATTTTGATTGGCTCAGTTCGCAGTTGGACACCGACGTGCAGTTGACCGATCTGTCGGATCAGACCGCGTTGCTCGCCATTCAGGGGCCCAATGCTCAGAAACTGATGGCCGAGCTTACCGATCATGACCTTGAGAATATGAAATATTACACCTGGGCTATTGCAGAAGTGGCCGGTATTGATCTGTTGTTCTCGCGCACGGGATACACCGGTGAAGATGGATTTGAAATCTATATGTTGTATGACAAGGCAGAAGCAATCTGGAACGCGATTATTCAGAAAGGGGAAGCGCACGACCTTGAGTTAATCGGGTTGGGCGCGCGCGATTCGCTGCGCCTTGAGATGAAGATGGCGCTCTACGGAAACGACATTGATGAAACCACGACGCCGATAGAAGCCTCGCTGGGATGGATTGTAGATTTGAGTAAAGAGTTCATCGGCAAAGATGTCATTGCCATGCAGAAAGCGGAAAAGCCGAAGCGGCGCCTGGTCTGTCTGGAACTTGAGGGGCGGACATTCCCGCGCAAGGGTTACGACGTTATAGTCGAAGGTGAGCCGGTCGGGAAACTTACCAGCGGGACATTCTCGCCCTCACTTCAGAAACCAATTGCGCTGGCTTATCTTCCTCGCAGCCACACCAAGTCCGGCTCGAAAGTGGAAGTTGATATTCGTGGGAAAATAATTGCGGCGACGGTGGTGAAACCGCCGTTTTATAAGAATGCCTCGCACCGATAACGAGACCGGCAAACCCGTACAACTAATGAGACGGAAAAGAGTATAAGGGAAAATGAAGAAAGCCCTGATCCTAGCAGTTTTAGCGATTATCCTATTGGCACAAGCGGCACTGGCATCCAACGGCGTTGTCTGTTTGCTGTCGACCTACCAGAAAGCCGAGGACGGCAGCCGTAAATTGGTCTGGTCGGACAGTGTTCATTTTGCCGAGAGCACGCTCACTTCCGGTTTTATGACCGCCTTTAGTTGTGACATAAGATTCACGGAGATAGACACCGCCTCGGTCAAATTTGAACTGCATGTTGTCACGCTCGACCAACAGCCGCATAATTATTCTCAGCGCTTCTCGGTCGAATACGGACTACCGGCAATGATGGACAATATTATCGGTAAGAACGACAGCCGCTTTCAGTTTACGCTGACGCCGCTCAGGGCTGAGGAATATGATTCTTCGCTCTGCCAGACGGACCATCGCGCACCGGGACAGTTCAAATTGTCACCTTCGGCCAATACTGATATCTATTACGTCCCCAATTCTTTCGGAGATTACTACTGGTCAGTAGCTAAGTCGATTCTGGAAGAGAAGTATCGGCAACTGTCTAATTTGTATAAATTTAATCTTCCCGGAAAATACAATATCTATCTGACGCCGTGTGCGCTAAAGAGCATCATCTGGGATCGCCGGTTTGGCATATCGGTTGATCCTACGCGAAGTTCGGGTTATGCCATTTACAATTGGAACCTGTCGACATTCGATCCGTTCGTACTTCTCCAAGGGGCGGTGATGCGCAATTTTGGATACGCACCAATGTTTCTTACCGAGGGTCTGGCCAGCTATGTTACATACAGTGAGTTGGACATGAAGAAAATCATCGGTGAATCCAAGAATATTGAATTGGAGCAACTTCTCGACAGCTATACTTACGTTAACGCCGACGCCTATATTGCTGACAAAACTTCGGCTTCGTTCACCCGTTATCTTGTCCGGCAATACAATTTTGATCTTTTTCAACAATGGTATGAAACAGCCGATGAGATTAACGTAGTGCCGACGCTGCAGGAGACTTATGGCAAGTCTGTCGCTGAGCTGGAGCAGGAGTGGCTGCAATACATTGATACTCTCACACTGGACAAGATTAAGATCGTGCGTGAAATTGATTTGGCCGAGGCTCTCTTTGATTTTGATCGGATGCTGTTTCTGGCCCAACAACTTTCCGAGCAATCGACACAAGTTCCAGACTCTATTGGAAGTATGGTGCTGCTCAAACGTGCGTATTTTAACAACGGTGATTACTACCGGGCCCTTGAGACACAGCAGATCCTGCTGACTCTTCAGAACACAGCCGAAGACTGGATGGGGATGGGTCTTTACAATATGATGTCCGGGGAGTATGACCAGGCGCACTCCGATCTTTTAACGGCTCAATCACAGGACACGGCCTCGGCGCTTATCAAATTTAATTTGGCCCTGAACAGACTGGTGCGGGGAGATACGGCTACAGCCATTGAACAGTTCAAGACACTTCTGGTCCGGGGGAAGGGTGCAACCGGTCAGTCGGAGAGTCGGGTAATACTTGGAGGATTGCTGAAGGGTTCCGAGGATAAAAACTCGCGCGCCCTGGCAGCCACATATTTTTCTGAGGCAGCAGCGAGTTTCTCGCGCGCGGTTCAGGCCGGTCAACCAGCACCGGTATATCAGATGTGGCTCGGCATTGCATTCCTGGGAAGCGATGACAGTGACAACGCTTATAATCATCTTCAAACAGCGCTCTACCTTGAGCAGCGACCGTTCTACCTGGGCATGATTAATCTCTGGCTGGGAAAACTGGCTGATCTCATAGGTGACCGTGCTGCAGCCCGGGATTTTTATGGCGCGGTCCTGGCCGGCAGCAGCGCTGCGTATCATCAGGAAGAGGCGCAACGTTATGTCGAGACACCGTTCGCCTGGTAGCATTTAAGTATGTTTAGCTTCTTAAACTCAACAGTACTTTTTGCAGCGGCAGCAGCACTTATCCCACTGATAATTCATTTATTCTCGCGACGCAAAGTGAAAGTCGTTGAGTTTTCATCGCTGAAACATCTCAAGGCAATGCAAAGACGGCAGGTGCGGAAACTTAAGATTCGTCAATTACTATTGTTGCTTCTTCGGATGTTGATAATCCTTCTGGTCGTGATGGCTTTTGCGCGGCCAACTTCCGAAGGGGGCAGTATCGGGTCCCATGCTTCGGTCTCAGCGGTGGTGATACTGGACAATACGGCCTCGATGAATCGATATGTCGCCGATGGTAATCTCTATGAGATAGCGGTGGGCAAAGTAGATGAATTACTGGACAGTTTTGGGGAATCGGACCTGATCTGTTTGTTGCCGATAATCTCAAACGGTTCCTCAGCAAAGCCGGAGTTTGCTTCGGCAGCAGCAGCAAAAAAACTCCTCCATGAAACTACGATCTCGGCACGATCATCCAATCTTGGATCAACCCTTGAGAGCGCCTGTGAATTGTTGGGTGATGACGCCAATCTAAACAAAGAACTGTACCTGGTATCTGATCGCCAGACAAATCTTCTGCCTGACAACAGCCCACTGAACAATTGCGAGGCACGAGTTTTCTTTATCGATCTACCTCTGGAAACGATCCAGAATGTTGGCCTCACCAGTATGGACTTTGGCGGACAGTTAATTCTTCCCGGCCATGATTTTGAACTGAACGCTACCGTGCGGAATTATTCCGGTGATAATTTTGATCATCTTATTGCTTCGCTGTTTCTCAACGGCAACCGTGTCTCGCAGGTTGATTTCTCTATTGAAGCTGAGAAAGAAACAATGGTTCGATTTGAGCGGGCGGTCTCTCGTACCGGTTTTCACAGCGGGTATGTAGAGATTTCCGATGATCCCTATATGGTTGACAATCGCTTTTACTTCAGTTTTCGCATCCCCGAACGGTTCAACCTTTTGATTATTGGCAGCGATGCCGCCTCTCAACTGATTGGGTTGGCACTGTCTCCCTCGGACGATGTGAATCAGTATTGGTCGATCAAACAGGTCTCCCCCGATAATCTTTCCGGTATTAATTTCTTTGACTACGATGTTATTTTCATTCCCGAGACACCGCGAATTAGCCCGACCTATCTCAAGCGTATTGAAGGGTTTGTAGTAAGTGGGAAGGCATTGTTTATGGGCTACGGGGCTCAATCGGATATCGACCAAATTAATGGCAGTTGGTCCCCGCTGAGTGCGGTCTCCATTACAAAGCCGATGAAAACAGTGGTCAGTCGGGCCGGTTTTTACAGCTTCCAATCTTTCGACGCCAGTCATCCGGTGTTCTCGGTATTCAATTTGACAGATGGTAAACTACCCGAAGTTCGCTTCTACTCACTGCCGCAGGCGGCAGTTGCCGATCCGGCGCGAGTACTCATGCGCTTTACCGGCAATCGACCGGCGCTGGTGGAACACAGTTACGGTGAAGGAAGAGTGATCACTTTTGTCGGCCCGATGTCGCCGGAATATTCTGATCTTACATCGCACGCTTTTTTTGTCCCGTTCATCTCAAGAATTGCTGAGTATTTGGCCAGCGATCTATCAACGTTTGACCTGGATATTCTGACCGATGATAATATTGTACGCTCAGTAGCCGTAGAGGGATCAATCAGCGCTGCTCTCGAAGTGACAAAGCCGGACAGCGGAACTTTTAGGGTGGTGCCGACTGAGCATCAGGGATCGTTGGTCATCAATCCCAAACCGACCGATCAAGCCGGAGTTTACCGTGTACGCTATCTGGGCAAAGAGATCGACCGTTTTGCTGCCAACGCCGATCCGCACGAAGGTAATTTGCATCGGGTCGCAGTCGAAGATATGGCCACGGGGTTAGGCGCTCTGGAGTATAAAGCAATCGCGTACGATGGGGATATCGCTCAGGTAGTTACCGAAGCCAGGTTTGGTCGTGAGATGTGGCAACTATTCTTGTGGTTGGCGGCGCTAATAATCGCCTTAGAACTTCTCCTTTCTCGTTCAACTCCTGTTGAGGAATAGCATGACCCTTCTTTCGGCGACTAATCTCAGCAAGAAGTTCGACAAGCAGACTCTTCTTGAAAACGTTTCCTTTACTATACTGTCGCATGATCGTATCGGTTTAGTTGGTCGCAACGGCAGCGGTAAAACTACTCTATTTGAGATGCTGGTAGGAGCCGCCGAGGCGGACAAAGGTTCGATCAGCAGATCAAAAAGCTGCCGCATTGATTATGTCGAACAGGATAAGTCAGATCACCTGGACAGTAAATTGTTCGATTTTGTATCTCTCGCTCGGCAGGATCTGCACGACCTTCGGGGGGAAATACTGGATATGGAACATACTCTTGCATCCCACCCCGAGGACACCGCTACTCTTGATCGCCTGGGGCAACTTCAGCAGGAGTTTGAAACTGCCGGGGGTTTTACTTTTGAGAGTGAAGTTAAGCTGATCCTGATAGGGTTGGGGTTTGCGGCCTCACGTCACTCCGAACGAGTTCGAAATTTCTCCGGTGGTGAAAAAAACCGAGCCGGACTGGCGAGGGCTTTGGCGGGCAATGGGAACTTGTTGCTGCTTGATGAGCCGACTAACCACCTTGATATCGAATCGACCAAATGGCTCGAAGAATACCTGGCTTCGATTGGCAAAGCTTTTATGGTGGTTTCACATGATCGCGCTTTCCTTTCTGCGACGGTTACTAAAGTGTGGGAAATACATTTCGCCCGGATAGATTTCTATGTCTGCAAATTTGAGAAGTTCATTGAGGAACGCCGACAGCGTAATGACCAACACGAACATCGCTTTCAACTTCAGCAGAGTGAGATCAAGAGAATCGAAGATTTCATCCGGCGCAATATGGCCGGACAAAAAACCAAACAGGCCCAATCAAAACTAAAATATCTCAATCGAATGAAAAGACTGGAGCCGCCTAAATCCGACGGCCGCTCTGATGCCATAAAAATGACATCATCCGGGCGTTCATACGCCCATGTTTTGTCGGCTCGCGAAGTTGCACTTGGATACTCAGAGCACGAAATTGTTCGGGATGTCAATTTCGATATATATCGCGGCGACAAGATCGGCCTGATCGGAAAAAACGGCAGCGGCAAAACAACCATTCTGAAATCTCTCATTGGAGAACTGGCGCCGATAAGGGGCGAGATCAAACTAGGCAGCAACACGGAAGTAGCCTATTTTGACCAGGAACTTTCGGACTTGAGTCCCGGGGCTACCGCGCTCGATACGATATGGGAGCTCGACCCAATGGTGGAAATTGGCCAGATACGCTCGTACCTGGCGCGCTATGGATTCACCGGCGAGAACGCGCTTAAGAAAGTGCTTACGTTATCCGGTGGTGAAAAAACCAAGCTCTCGCTCGCTCGCATCCTCTACCATCCGGCCAATTTCATAATTTTCGATGAACCGACCAATCATCTTGATCTCGATTCCCGTGAAACACTGGAACAAGCACTTATTGATTATGACGGCAGTTGTCTTATCGTCAGCCATGATCGTTTCCTGCTCGACCGGGTCTCAACTCAGATTATGCATATCAACAATGGGTATCTCAAGACTTACCACGGCAATTATTCTTACTTTGCGGAGAAAGTTGCCGAGGCTCAAGCATCAATGCCAACAATAGAAAAGTCAAGCAAGAGTAAAGAGTCTTACCTAGCCTTCAAGGATAAGTCGCGACAGAAGTCACGTCTCAAGAAACAGATACAATCAACC
>JAUXBO010000023.1 GCA_030619345.1 Candidatus Zixiibacteriota bacterium
ACCGAAAACGGTGCATCCAGTGAGAGATGAGAATTGGAGATTTTCAAGGTATCGGAGACTTCATTTTCGGTGAGTTCCAATTCCTTGGCGATCTCTTCGGGCGAGGGTACGCGCCCCAATCCCTGTTCGAGGCGACTGGAGGCCTTGCCAATTTTATGCAGCGTGCCCACCCGGTTCAACGGTAAACGTACGATTCGGCTCTGTTCGGCCAGAGCCTGCAAAATCGCCTGTCTGATCCACCACACAGCATAGCTGATAAACTTGAATCCGCGAGTCTCGTCAAACCTCTTCGCCGCTTTGATAAGGCCAATATTGCCTTCGTTAATAAGATCGGCGAGGGACAAACCCTGATTCTGATACTGTTTGGCTACCGAGACAACGAAGCGCAGATTCGCTTTGGTAAGTGCTTCCAGGGCACGTTTGTCGCCCTGCTTGATTTTGCGAGCCAGGCGCACTTCTTCGTCAGCGGTAATGAGAGGAGTTTCCCCTATCTCGCGAAGATAGAGATCCAGCGAACGATCTTCATCGCGATACTTTAGGGATTGTTTAGCCACAGGTTATGACCGTCTCCTTCCACACATGTTGTTAACACCATCCGCAACCCACTTTGGGAAGAGGATACTTAAGATACTATTTTCTATCTTGTCTAATCACTTTACGGGCAATGGAACCATCCGGTTCCAGTACTATCAACGGAATCCGCATCTTTTGATTTTGAATTGATCCGGTCACGCTGTTAAACTGCTCAAGACTGCTGACGACCTTGTTATTAATCTGCAATATGATCGTCCCCGGAGCAACTGATGCCCGCGCAGCTGGTGATCCAGTCCGAACACGGTCGACAAACATTCCTTCAAGATGCTCGGCGCCAATTTCGTCAGCCTTAGCTTGAGAGAATTGCTCGACGGTCATGCCCATCCAGTTGGTTCTCTCGGTTCCGTCATTCCCACTGCCGGCAACTTCAACTTCATCCTGGTCGCCTACTTCGGCAACCATATCCAGAAACTTACCATCGCGGACAACTTTCATGGAAACTGTTGAACCGCTTTTGACGGTCGACACCAGTACTCTGAGTTCATCACCGTCATCTACTTCCTGATCGTTGAAACCAATTATTATGTCGCCATCCAGAATTCCCGCCTTTTCGGCAGGTGAATCGGAGAAGACCGAGTCCACGAGCACACCGCGGACGGCATCGAGCCCCTGTCGCTTAGCTTCCCTTTCAGTGACGTCATTGAGCCAGACACCCAGCCAGCCGCGACTTACCTGGCCGGTGGCAATTAAATCGGGTACAACCGCTCTCGCCAAACTAACCGGTATGGCAAATCCAATACCGACCGAAGAACCTGTTGGACTTGAGATAGCGGCGTTTATACCTATGCATTCACCGCGCAGATTGAGCAGCGGCCCCCCGGAATTTCCCGGATTGATGGAGGCGTCAGTCTGAATATAACTCTGATAGCGCGGGGTCTCGCGACCGAACCGAAGGTTACTGCGCCCTTTAGCCGAGATCACACCGACCGTAACAGTGCGGTCCAATCCCTGCTGCGGAAACGGATTGCCGATTGCAATCGCCCAGTCACCGACACGAATGTCATTGGAATTGCCAAAAGGAATAACAGTGATATTTTCTTCCGGCTCTACTTTGAGCACCGCCAGATCAGTTTGTTGATCCTGACCGACCAGGATAGCTTCATAAACATAACCGGTCGAAGTTCGGACCATTAGTTCGTCGGCTCCCTTGATCACGTGATTATTCGTGAGAATGTATCCGTCTTCGCGAAAAAAGAACCCTGATCCTGATGAGGTCGAGTAATTCGGCCCCTGATGCCACCACGGAAGTTCATCCCGTTTGGTTCGGGCCGAGATATTTACGACCGCATTCTTAACTTGGTCAACAACCGCAACAAACGGTGATTCCATACGGTCATTGCTCTGAACAACCGGGTAAAGACCGGCCTCAAAGTTATTTGTAGGCGTATCGGCTTCAATCTTGGCTGAGAAATCAAGCCCAGAGGAGATCAGCATGCCAGAGAGAATCGAGGCGACAGCTATGAGACCCACACCCATTAGATTGAGCCCCCTGCGGACGCTACCGGGAGAGATATTTCGTTTGTTCAAACTTCCTATGTCCTCCAAAGAGCTAGCCTATCAGTATACTTACGAAGTAACTATATGTCAAGCCAGTAATGACTATTTTAAAATCTTTGTTCCAATGTTTATAACGCTTATATGACTACTTTTGATTCAAAATTGATTCATATTTACTCCAAAAAAATAAGCTACAGGCGGGTTACTGCCTCTGTCAGCAATCCAACCGGAAGATACCGAGCCCCGCAGCAAGTCACCCGACTCCGCTAAGAGCCGTAACCTGTTGACATATCTATGGGAATAATCTAACTTTGGCCATGACTAACCAGCTCGAAAATGCCCGCCAGAGACTGGTTGAAACAGGCCAAAAGCTCTACGCCAAAGGTTTCCTGGCCGGCAGCGATGGGAACAGCTCGATCAGGCTTCCAGATGAACAATTCCTGATTACTCCGTCGGGACTGGCCAAGGGGGAATTGGCGCCGGAGGATTTGGTACTGCTCGATTCCCACTTTGTCAAAGTCGAGGGTCGCTACCAACCGTCATCTGAGTACAAAATGCACCAGTTTGTGTATAGTAACAGACCCGATATTTCTGCTTGTGTCCATTCCCATGCGCCGTATTGCACCGCTTTTGCCACCGCCGGTCGGGAACTTCCTGATAATATCCTCCCCGAAACGGTCCTGTTTGTCGGCAGAATCTGTCTAACCGAATATGCCCCGCCCGGCACCGATGCTGTCGCGAAAACTTTGAAGCCGTTTACTGGCGAAAACAATGCTTTCCTGCTTCGCAATCATGGGCTTTTGACCATCGGGAGGAATCTGCAGGAGGCCTTCTGGAGACATGAAACCGTTGAGCACTTTGCCCGAATCTACTTCCTTGCCTGTCAACTGGGAGAGGTCGGGTCAATTCCAAAAGAGGACTTCCAGAGATTGACACGAATGAGGAATTCGATGCAGGCAACACCAGATAACCCGGAGCCGAAACCGAAATGAGAATCAAGAAAATTGTCATCGATAAGGCTAATCGCCTTTTTCAGCTGCCGCCCGATCTGGCTTCGTTTTTCAGAACTCAGAAAAAACCAACCCTGATTAAAAGAACGAAAATGTTGGACCTTGCCTCGCTTAATTGGCCGATAGAGTTCACCGAAGGCACAAGTGCCGATGATACAAGTATTGATCCCGCGGGACTGAAACAGGCTTCGGAGAGCCAATTGTCGGAACTGGCCGAAGAATTGGCCAACTGGCTCAACGCCACGCACGGGGCGAAACTAGTCTCCAACCGTGAAATATACATCGGTGGCCGGATTTCCAATACAATGCTAAATCTCTCTTTGGCTTTGATCGATTCCGGTGACCTCGTGTTGGTCCCCGATCTGGCCGTACCGCTTTACCGTTCCGTAACAGCCGCCTGCAATGGACAAGCTGTTACTTATCATTTGGACCCACGGCAAGATTACAAGCCGGATATTGAGCGGATTAACTCCCGGGTCGGAAGAGTTGTTCGGCTTCTCTTTCTCAATAGTCCGCACAACCCGACCGGGGCGGAGTTGTCTTCACAGGATTTTGAGCATCTTGTATACTACGCCTCGCGGGAGAATATCGCTCTTATAAATGATGCCGCCTATCAGTCGATTCCCAGTCGAAAGCCAGCTTCTCTTTTGGGTGTACCCGGAGGGAAAAATATCGGCGCCGAAGTCTACTCTTTCGCCTATCTGTTGGGACTGCCCGATATCGGCCTCGGCTTTGTAGCTGGAAACCGTGAAATCGTGAACGCGCTAAATTCTGCCTCGCGGCTGAACAAATCCTACATCCCGGCCTTTTATGTCGACCTGATCAAACGTGCAATTCGGCAATATCCGGGAGAAGGGGTGAAAAGTATTCGTCGGCAATTGGCCCAGTCATCTTTGGAAGCAACCAAACTTCTGGAGATGCTGGCGCTTGAGAAGTGCAGTGTGGACAATGTACCGTTTATCTGGGCTCGCATCACGCGCCGTGGCCGAGCCTCCAACGCTGCCTCGATTTTATACCGGCGCAGCCGCATCATGACAACACCGGGCACTGCCTTTGGTGAGAGTGGCGAAGGATTCCTGAGGTTCTCATTGACTGCTTCCCCCGAAGATTACCAGGAAGCGCGCAGCCGGGTCAAATCACGCCGGAACATACTAAAAACGGAAGACGACGAATGAAGGACATAATTCGCCTGTCCGGCATGTCATTCTATGGTTACCATGGCGTCACGACCGCAGAAAAAGAGACCGGCCGCATGTTCGAAGTTGATTGTGAGTTGGAAGTGGACCTGGCCGATGCCGGTTCCTCGGACAAACTTGTTGATACGGTCGATTATTCCTACATCTATGAGGTCATTCGAAAAACATTGCAGGACAAAGCATTTTCTTTACTGGAAGGAATCGCGACTCATCTGGCGACCAATTTGCTTGACAAGTTTCCAATCTATCGGGTAACTTTGAAGGTGCGTAAAAGAACACCCCCAATTGCCGGACATATAAAATTTATTGAGGTTGAAATTACCAGATACCAGACAGACCCCCACCAATTGATAGACGACTCCAAAGCGTAAGGACAATTCTAATGGCCGAAACGGTATACATCTTACTGGGCTCAAACAGCGGAGACCGAGAACGGAATCTAAAGAACGCCCTCTCCCGATTGCGTGACGTGGAAGGTTTCGAGATCGTTGCATCTTCGGGCATTTATATCTCCGAAGCAGTCGAGATGGTTGGGGAGAATCCTGATTTCATGAATCAGGTCGTGATGGGTGACTTCCAGTTTCGTCCCAACGAACTCCTGGCTGATTTGGAGACTATCGAACTAAAAATGGGCCGAACTGAGAAAGGCGAAAAAAAAGCGCGTTCCATTGATCTTGACATTCTGCTTTTTGGTGACGAGATCATCGAAACTGACAATCTATCCATCCCCCATCGGGAATTGCTCAAACGTCCGTTCGCGATGGTCCCGCTGCTTCAGATAACGCCCGACATCGAACACCCGGTAACCAAAAAACTGATATCTGAATTCTTGAGCGCAGGAGAGGCGAAAAAAATTCTCCTATTCAAAGACCATGTCGCAAGAAATATTTGAATACAATTATATTTCGGTCGAAGGTGTCATCGGCGTCGGGAAAACCACCTTTGCCAGTATGTTGGCCGAACGACTTGATGCTGAACTGATTAATGAAGAGGTTTTTGAGAATCCATTCCTGGTCGATTTCTATAAGAACAAAAAACGGTTCGCATTCTCCTGCCAACTTTTCTTTTTGATCTCGCGCTTTCAGCAGCAGCAACAACTGATGGTGCGCGATCTGTTTGCCCAGCGAATAGTGGCCGACTATCTATTTGCCAAAGACAGTATGTTTGCCTCGATTAATCTTTCCGAGCGGGAACTTGCTCTTTACGATAAAATTGCGCCGATATTATCAGAAAATATCCCGCGACCCGATCTGGCCATCTATTTACAAGCCTCGACCGAGACGCTGCTCAAACGGATCCAGAAAAGAAGCTACACCTTTGAGAAGCCAATTGATTATGAGTATATCGAGATGCTCAATAAAGCATACGATTACTACTTTTTCAACTACACCGATACTCCCCTGCTGGTGGTGCGCACCGATGAAATAGATTTTGTAAACAACCCCCAGCATTTTGATGACTTGATTGAACAATTGCATAAACCAATCAGTGGGAAGAAATATTACGCTCCCGCCGGAGATTTTGCCACAGGATAGCCATATGTCGAGAGTCAAAAATAAGAAAAAAAACACTATCCTGACTTTCATCAAGAAAAAGTCACGTGGTGAAAAAATTACGGTCTTAACCGCTTACGATTATTTTACGGCCGGACTTCTAGACAATGCGGGAATAGATTCCATTCTGGTTGGCGACTCGGCCGGAAATGTCATTCATGGCTTTGGCTCGACTATTCCGGTAACAATGGATATCATGGTTGCTCATACAGCGGCGGTTTCGCGGGGAACGGAAACGGCCCTGGTGATTGCCGATATGCCGTTCATGTCGTATCAGCCTTCGATAGAAGTCGCCGTTACCAACGCTGGAAGATTTCTCAAAGAGGGGGGCGCGGAGGCGGTCAAAATCGAGGGTGGCCTGGAGATGGTTGAAACTGTCAAGCGGATTGTTGAATGCGGTATCCCGGTCATGGGACATATTGGCCTGACGCCACAGTCTATTCATCGCTTTGGCGGTCCGAAAGTTCAAGGACGACATGAGAAATCCAAAAATTATTTGATGGAGTCAGCATTGGCCCTTGAAGAGGCCGGCTGTTTTTCAATGGTTCTGGAACTGGTCAAGGCTGATATCGCCGCCGAAATAACTGAGAGTCTGAAGACCGCTGCCACTATCGGCATCGGGGCCGGGGTTGGCTGTGATGGTCAGGTTTTGGTCATCAACGATATGTTGGGGATGACGCCCGATGGATTCAATCCGAAGTTCCTGCGTAAATATGCCGATCTGCCTTCAATAATCTCTGAAGCTATTGCAAAATATATCGCCGATGTTAATGCAGGCGACTTCCCATCGGATGAAGAGTCGTTTTAGTGAGTTCAGTAGGTCGGGTTCCGGTGTTTGCTTGCAAACCCGAAACCCGACATCATGTATTATTGCTCTAAACCTTTTTTTTAAGTATTCCCAAATTGTCGGGTTTCAATCCGCCGGGGCCGGATCGGAACCCGACCTACGAAAACTGTTGACCACACAGCTATAAGTTTTGTAGTCGGCGATACCACCCTACTTAAACATGCCGGTGGCGTAAAGGATGATCCACTCCAGAATCACAATCACAACGCCAAATACCAAATACTTCCAGACCTGTGACTTAGGCTTTTCAGGAGCAGACAGTATGACTTTCTTTGGCTCGCGCGGCTTGGCCGCCCGGTTCATACGTTGCTCAAAATCATCCCATTCGAGCAGGAATTCTTCACAACTATCGTAACGATTAGAAACCCTGATAGCCAGCAGCTTGGAGAGAATTGACTTTAGCTCTTTGGGCATCAGACGGGCGCTGTCGCTGAAGATCAGATTGGTTCCCGAGTCATAATCGGGGCTACGACCAAAAATCATGCGGTGGAATATTGTGCCGAGTGCATATAGATCGGCTGATTTGGATTTCTTACGCTCGGGAGCGGCATACCAGTTCTTTTTCTTGGCATCGTCATAATGAGCGGGCATACCAAAGTCAGATATCTTGGCAACATCGTCCGCATCAAAAAGTATGTTTGACGGTCGCATATTACCATGCACGATATTGTTCTTGTGAGCAAAGTCTAAGCCGGTGGCTACTTCCAGAATTATAGCCGCCGCTTTCTCCCACGGGTAGTGACGGACCATGCGGTCGGCCAGTGAGCCGCCGGGAGCATATTCGCTGATGACGACCGTCGACTTATTATCACCTCCGCTACCAAAGACATTAACAACATTCTTGTGGCGAATCGACTTCAGGATATTGGCCTCTTTGCGCCCAACTTCTCCCCGACTGTGTTTACGGATCACGTACAGCCGTTTGTTCACCTTGTTTTCCACGAGTATCGTGGAACTAAACCGCGTTTCTTTTATCGTATCGAGGTAACGACACTTACCCATAAACGAATCGGAGTTGTCTTCAAGATTATAGTCATCCGCCTTTGACAAAGACGAATCCGCGTTCATCCCTTCCAGGATGGCATCCTTGAGTTCAACCGCGGTCTGGAAACGATCTTTCGACTCGGGCGCCAGACATTTCTGAATGATGGTGTCGAATTTTTTATCTATAGATGGTTCCAGTTCCGAGGGCAGTTTGAAGTGCCCCATCGGTTTTTTTCCAAGAAGGATCTCGTACAGAATCACGCCCATAGCATATATATCAGTGGTCTGGTCGACATTGGTCGAACTGATTTTCTGTTCCGGTGACATGTAGGCCAGCGTTCCCATAATTACATCGGTCGAGGTCATTTCGCTGTCGGGTGTTCCGACCATCTGAGCAATTCCAAAGTCCGCCACCAGAGCATTACCTTGCCGGTCAATCAAAATGTTAGCCGGTTTTATATCGCGATGGATGATTCCGTTTTTGTGAGCATAGTCGAGAGCTTTGCAAACCTGAATCATCGCCTCGAGTTTAGTTTTCAACTGAATTTTGTCCGAGTCTATCACTTCTCTCATCGAGGTCCCGTCGATATATTCCATTACGAAATAATAACGACCACTCGTAACCCCTTTATCGATGATATGGACTATGTTGGGATGGTTCAAGCCGGCCACGACAATTGACTCGCGCTCAAACCTTCGTACGATTTCCTTGTCACCAGTCAAATCCGCCGACAGGATTTTTATCGCAACTTCACGATTGAGCGATTCCTGACGGGCCTTGTAAATTTCGGCAATTCCGCCTTGGCCAATCTTACTGACCAGAGAGTAATCTCCAATCTTGATTGTCTTTTTCTCTTGTACTGCTTGTGTCATAGCTCTGTTTACACTCAAAAAAATAGGGACCGCCCGTTATGGGCCGTCCCTATATGAATCGGCAGATTAGAGCTATTTATTTAATCAGAGCCATCTTTCTTGTCGAATTACCTGCCAGGCTGCTCAGACGGTAGAAATAAATACCGCTCGGCAGGCCGCTGCCGTCGAAATAGACCGTATGTTGACCGGCACTCATAGGGCCATCGATCAGGGTCCGAACTGACTGCCCGAGGATATTGTATACCTTCAGCTTTACATCACCGGACTTTGGTATTGAGAATTCGATAATAGTCGAGGGATTAAACGGATTCGGGTAATTCTGGGCCAGTCCAAAACTAACCGGAAGGGCTCTTTCGTCTTTGTCTTCAACTGAGGTTGAAATATCGACCGCAACTGCCCCGGCGGTGATCGAAGTTATAACCTCCGAACTGCTGCCGGTGTTATCGGTAACTTCCGGACGGTCCCAGCGAAAGATACCTGAGCCAACCGAAGTCAGGTCATTGACAGTGTCAATTACAGCCTTGGAACCCGCAGTTGCATCTGGAAGAACATGGCCATAAACCGTTGCCAACAGGCCGCTGGTTCCGGCAATTGTCGGCAGTGGATCCTGGAAGTTGGCAAGATAGGTTATTGTGAGTAAACCGTCGTAATTACTGAAATCCGCCGCCGCCTGGAAGTCGGCTGTTTTCATCGATCCTGCAAAGGAGACCGAGTCTATGTCGATCAGCAATTCATCAAACTTCAACGGAATTCTCATCCCTGAAAAGCTGATGTCATTTCCGGAGAGCCAGATACCAAATGAAAAGGCATCGCCAGCCGGTGCTGATACGCTATCTATTGCAATCGCCCCATTGTAGGCACCGAGTGCATTGCTCGGTACAATTAGACCAACTAGCAGTACGGTGGCAATTATTGTCATTAGAGCTTTTCTCATATTCTTTTCCTTTCAAACCAGACTTTCAAACCCTCACCGGGACCTCAACTGGACCAAGTCCCAATCTTTCCATACCCTCTTTACGCAAAGTACGTGCCCCCAACAATTTTTAGGATGTACGGGGCCGAAATGGTCTAACGAACTCCGTAATAATCGCTTAAGCTGCTTTGATTCAGGAGCTTATGCAGGGATACAGATTTTGCGCAGGTGACCGATCCCTCGGTCTTTTTGTCCCACGGGCTTAGCAGGAATATATGCCTGATGGCCAAACCATGCAACTAATTGCACAGAGTAAACTCAAAATTATTCTAATTCTTTACCAATCCGTCTTCACGTTTACAAATAGGGTCTTATTGTCCCGCCAGACAAAGAAAATCACTTCGCCAGGCTTTTCGGATTCGATCCGATCCATGACCGACTCGATATCTTCTATACTTTCGACGGGCACGTTGTCGATTCGCTGAATAATATCTCCGATACCCAAACCGCCGATATTGGACAGTCCGCCCTGTTTCAATTCACTTACAAACACGCCATCGAATTCATCCTGATCGAGATTGAAGATCATGTAATCCGAAAAGACCATGTCCCGGACTTTGAACTCAAGGGCATCATTTTCGTATTCGGGTGCGTCGGCAGCGGACATTGGTGTCGGTTCCAATTGCACTATCAGGTTTATTTGTTTACCACCCTTGTCGGCAGGTCTAAAAATAGCCAGCTCAACCGAAGCTTCGGGTCCCATTTCGGCAATAGATCTTTGAAAGACCGGAATCTTATCTTCGCGGTCCACATCAACCGCCTGACCGTTAACTTCGAGAATAATGTCACCGGTCTCTATCCCCGCTTTAGAGGCGGGCGAACTGGCGATAACATCGTTAACAATGATTCCGCCCTTGTTGTCAAGGCTCCAGAATTCGGCCAGATCAGACGTCAGGGCCTGTAGCGAAATCCCCAGCCAGCCGCGGTCGGCACTACCTTTGTGCGGAGGATCGGCAATAATGCGTTCCAGCTTTTCAGACGTAATTACGCCCAGCACCGGTCGCCCCATTTGGCCCATAGATTCCAGCATACCGCCCATGTCCATACTGGCCGTGGTCGGGTCGAGCACCAGTCCGAGAACGCCCACTGCATTCAATGACTTATCGAATAGTACCGAAGTAATCTGAAGGGTACTGAATCCAATCGTAAGAGGCATCTCTTCGGGAGATTCGATCAAAGTCGATACCATACCGACATCAGCCGCCAGGGGCGGTTCGATATAGTCCGGTAAGAGCATATACAGCGCGAGCCAGTCACCAATCTTGAACTGCGCGTCATTTACAAATTCAACCGGCTCAAAGTCGTCATCATCGCTAACATCTATCTGGGCAAACCCAATTTTGGTAAAACGGTCCACGCCTATGTAAGTAGCATCGTAACTGTTACCGTCGAGAGTCGTAACTTCAATTTTCACTGGCACTGTTTTAATTGTCATGCCACGCAAAGATCCACCGTTTTCCCCGATTAATGGTGCACCGTTAAAAATAACGAGACCCTCTTTCGATACGATTGTACCGAGGAACTTTTCCTGCTCTTCGCTGGAGTTCATCCCAAACGAAACCTCAATGGTCATATCCATAACAACCGTAAACCGGGCTATCTTCTCTTCCAATTTTTCGAAATCAAATTCCTGTGCGGAGAGATCGACCGACCCTGCCAGCAAACAGGCAGTTACTGCAAAACATGTGAGTAATGATCTAACTCTCATTTTCTTCCCCTTCCTTATCATCTGCATTCAGCACCACAAATCGAGTTGCCCCGGAGCGGTTGACGGTCACGAATATTTTTTCCGCTTCAGCATTTGTCAGTCTTTGGTACACAGCTATGAACTCTCCCAAATTTGCGACCGGCTCTCGGTCAACACTCTTGATAATATCGCCTCGTCGGAGACCACCATCATCAGTCGAAGCTGCTCGTTTGACACCTTCGACAAAAACACCGAGCGAATCATTGAGATTATTTTCGACCTGCATTTGTCGAGTAATATGCTTGACCGTAATCCCCCAGCCTTTACATTCGAATACTTCGCCCTGAAGGTCACCCAATTCACGCGTTGTAACGGTGAAACTGAATTCTTCTTCGCCACGCACGAGTTTCAGTCCAATTTCGCTGCCCGGCGGCAGCGAAGCAATCTTATTATAAAAGAGTGGCAACTCCTCAAGAAATCTGGCCGAGACCGGTTCACCGTTTACTTCCAGGATAATATCTCCGGCCTTCAGAAATGCCTCGGCCGCAGGCGATCCGGGATCAATCGAAGAGATCAACACGCCGTTATCACGTCCGGTTCCAAAGTAGCCTTCGAGTTCC
Source organism: Candidatus Zixiibacteriota bacterium (assembly GCA_030619345.1). GTDB lineage: Bacteria > Zixibacteria > MSB-5A5 > GN15 > FEB-12 > JARGFS01. The sequence goes on from JAUXBO010000023.1 coordinate 11,835, forward strand.
TGCAATGCCTGGCAGTGCAGACCGATCCAACTGCGTATAACTTTGCCGTGATCGAGTATGTCAGCAGTAACTTTTTTCACCACATTTACCGGGATGGCAAAGCCTAAGTTGTTTGCGAAAAGGGTCGCCCGTGAATTAATCCCGATCACTCTCCCCTGCATATCCACCAACGGTCCGCCTGAATTGCCGGGATTGATCGCGGCATCAGTCTGCAGCCAGAGATTGTATCTTCCGGTGCGCTCCCCGCTGGGAAGCCGGACATCTGAACTAAAGTAACGATCCCGGGTTGAGATCACTCCCGCAGAAACTGATCGCGAAAGTGAAAGCGGCGAGCCCATCGCCAGCACATACTGCCCGACCTCGGTTGTATCGGAATCACCGAACTCGGCGACATGAATGGTACCACTGTATTTTGAAAGGTCCAGCTTGATCACGGCCAGATCGGTCATGGGATCGCCGCCGATATATTCAGCCGGAACCAGTTCTTTATCTTCGAGAGTACAAATAATCCGCTCCGATTTACCGGCCACATGATAGTTGGTGACGACATATCCATCGGCATGAAATATGATCCCCGAACCGATGACCGCCTGTTTTTCGAGTTGACCGGTAACATAGTTCTTTATTACCGGTTGGATATGGACCAGTGCGGGCATGACTTTGTCCCGTGCGGAGAGTATCTGAGCCTGGAAATCGCTGGCCTGAATTACCGAGCCGAGCAGTAGAAAAGAGCTAATCAATACTGTATAGATTCGATTCACATTCACCTCAAGTTTGTTTCAATGATCCTTATAACAGAACGCCTGTCAAAAGGTTCGATAAGAGATACGACTTGAGTGATAATACTGCTGTTGAGTGGTCTTGGACAATAAAATATAGGTGGGGCGGTTGCAGGCTACAGCCTAAACAAGTCATTCCAGCGCAGGCTGGAATCCAGAGATGTCGGGTTTCTTGTCCGCCAGTGGCGGACTGCGGAACGCCGACCTACGAAGAATGAATCCGGGCCAAAGCAAGTTTGACCCGGGCACCCGTCATCAAGGCACCGCACTTCTGTTACAAGTCATGCTGAGCCTGTCGAAGCATGGTTCGTTATCCAAAATAACCACCCTTCGACTAAACTCAGAGATGACTTAGGACCATCAAGATTGCTATTTAAATCAGTCGCCCACCGCAAGCGGTGGGCGACAATCCGAGGTTATTCGTTCTCAATCAGGGTATTGAATTCACAAACAACAGCAATACCGATGGATATTTGGCAATCGACAAAACCCACCATAAATGGCGGGCCACCCGTTATTTTGAGCCCAGGTTGATTCGGGTGTACTGTTCGGCGATCTCCCTATCAAGCCAATCGGTTGGGACATACTGAATGTGGGTCACAAAGCCATGTTCATCAATACCAACTAGTGTTGGATAGACGTTTACATTGTAATAACTTAGGAAATAGTCGGTGTCGACGAATACGGCTGTTTTGTTTTCCAGAAATGAACTGTACGATTCTGGAATATCAGGATTGCGGTCGGCCAGGCAGACGATTGTTTGGACATCGTCGTTCAGTTGAGGTTCGACGGTACTGAAGAAGTTGAAGAACTTCTCGCATGGTTCACATCCGGTTGAGGCAAAAACCAGAAGTGTTGGCTTTCCCATGAGTAGTTGTTCAAAGTTGGCAGTCTCACCCAAGAGAGTAGTGAAATCTTCCAGTGGAAAGAGGTCTCCCACGCCAAACGTGAAATTCATGCTTTCGGTCGGTTCCGGTCTTGCACCATCCTCAGCAATAGGAATTGTTTTTTGATCAATAAAGGCATAACCGATATATACACCACCCGCCACACCTACGATTACAACAATCGTTACGACCAGAGCTTTGACAAAATAATTATTAGCCAATTTTTCCAACACAGACATTGTCAGACGCCTCACATTTCAATTTAGCCTTGGGTCATGTAATTTGAAAAGGGAGCACCCGGCATTGCACCCTTCTCCAAATACTCATGGAAATCGGATACTCTCATATTCTATCGGAAAAGTTCTTCCTTTTGCTTGGGGTTAGTCTGGCGTGCAACTTGAAGCACAGTATGGCGGAAGCTCGCACAAATCGCAGGCGGGGTAGTCCATACCACCGTACCACGTTACTTCATACAAATTGTTGCATGTTCCGCCTTCCCAGATGCAGGACTTAAGATGTCTGGCACATGCCACGTCCTCATTATCGCCACAGTCTGGTGTTCCGCCAGCGGTGGCCTCTGCTGGAATAATACTAAATGCCCCTATGCCGATCAGGACAGATACAGCCAGGATCAGACATAGAGAAGTTATCTGTTTCATAGAAAACCTCCTTTTTTTTCAGCCGGATTTCAATAATATGAACCGATTCCCTTTTGGGGGGTATCCCTGCGGAATGAAAATCTAA
>JAUXBO010000038.1 GCA_030619345.1 Candidatus Zixiibacteriota bacterium
CTCGGGCGCGGCGACCGCGTTGAACATACGCCGGAAGAAATCTCCGATAGTCGCTTCGCAACGGCTCACGGCCTTTTGATCTACGGGTTCAACCACGATCCCGTTGGTGAGAAGAGCTCTATGAAAGTAAAGGGGATGCTCAAACGGTTTGAGAATTGGATAACAAGGAAGTTGTAATAATAGAGGAATTCTGGAGGAACCAGTAATGTCTAAAAAAGTTCACACATTCACGTTTTCCGATGACTTCGCGAATTATGCGAACATAAAAGTTGTTGGAGTTGGCGGCGGCGGCGGAAACGCTGTCAATCGGATGATTCGGTCCGGGCTAAAGGGAGTTGAGTTCGTGGCCATCAATACCGATGCCCAGGTACTCGATCAAAACCTTGCTGAAAACAAAGTGCAGATTGGTAACGGCATAACCGGTGGACTGGGAGCCGGAGCCAATCCCGATGTTGGCAGGAAAGCTATGGAAGAGAGCCAACAGGAAGTCATAGCCGCGTTGGGAACGCCCAATATGGTTTTCATTACCGCCGGCATGGGCGGAGGCACTGGAACCGGCGCCGCTCCGGTTGTTGCTGAACAAGCGAAGGCGGCTGGAGCGCTCACGGTCGCAATTGTCACCAAGCCATTCCGTTTTGAGGGTGGCAAGCGGGTCAAGCGTGCCAATGCCGGAGTTGAGGAACTCCGGGCCAAAGCGGACACGCTGATCGTGATCCCCAATGAACGCCTGCTTGAAATTGTAGACAAAAAAACCACGCTATCCGACGCTTTTGCAACAGCCGATGAAGTTCTCTATCAGGCCACCAAGGGAATTTCTGATCTGATTACTATTCCCGGATTAATTAACTGTGATTTTGCCGATGTTCGGACGGTCATGCTCGAAAAAGGCGACGCTATCATGGGGACCGGGTTTGGTGAAGGTGACGAAAAGGCAATCGATGCCGCTCGTCAGGCAATCGCATCTCCGCTTTTAGAGAATGTCTCAATCGGTGGTGCTCGTGGCGTCTTGATAAATGTAACGGGCGGCGAAGACATGACCCTGTTCGATGTCAATACTGCTACCTCACTGATTTATGAGGAAGCGGGCGATGACGCTAATATCATCTTTGGCGCCGTAATTGATCCTGAAATGGGTGACCAGATGCGGGTGACAGTAATCGCCACCGGTTTCGGCATTGCTGAAGAGAAAACAGTCAAACCGGCAAAAGAGAAATTGGCTGCATCTGATGAAGGTAAGCCTATTTCACTTTTTGGTGATCAACTTGATGCAATAACTTCAGCCCCTGGCAATACGATAGAACCGCTTGAACCTGTAGCTGCTATCGAATCGGGGCCGACCTTTCACGGGGGAAACGGAAATGGCAATGGACAGGCGGCTCATCGGAACCGGGTACCGATGTTTACCGGCGAAGACCGGACGATACCCGCTTATATCAGGAGGTTAGAAGACAATAATTAATAGATTCTGATTTTTCTTTGGTTCCTCCACGGTGCCGCTGGTCTAACTACCCTACCAGCGGCACTATTTTTTTAATCCAATCCACTGCCTACTGCTGACTTAACTATCCTATATAGTATTGGAAAGTCCCCTTATTCTCGATCAGGCTTTCAGTTATATCAGCCAATAGAGTCTCGTAAGTTGTTGACAGTTACAATTATATATTAATCTCTCAGCGGCACAAAGACTGCTAATACTGTTCTTGCTGTAACTCCGGTTTGATTGCGGCAAGGAGGCATGTTATGAGTCTGGCTATAAAATTCAATTCTTCACAACTCGGTCTGCTTAACTCCGTGAATCTACATAATAATCTTATGTTCAAAAGTATGGAGAAGCTGTCATCCGGTTTCCGAATCAACAGAGCCTCGGACGGCCCGGCGGACCTGGTCATCTCGGAGCAGCTTCGCGCCAGAATAGCTTCTCTGCAACAGGAGATCGATAACTCACGTGGTCAGATTTCGCGGTATGAAACCGGGCAATCAGCGGCTATGGAATTGCGCACCTATTTGACGGACTTGAGAACTCTGGCGGTGGGAGCCTCCAACGAAGGTTTCAATTCGGAAGACGCCCAAGCTGCTTTCAATAGTGAGGCTCAGTCGATGGTCGCAGCTTTTAATGATCTAAAATCCGAGGCTGAATTCAACGGCAATGCAATGTTGGACGGTTCCGAAGGTTCGTTGGCAAATATTGCCGAGCTTACGGGCATCGACCTTTCGAGCGTTGAGTCCGCTCAAGCATCGATGGCCGCTATTGATAGCGCCATTTCGGGAGTTGACAATGCGTTGGTAGATATGGGTGCGACTCAGAGATATGAACTGGAGAGCAGTGTCAGATCGATGGAAGTTACCAAAGAGAATCTGGTTGCCGCCGAATCAATGATCCGTGATGTCGATATGGTTTCGGAATACACGAACTTTTTGGGGGAGATGTTCAAGATGAAAATGGGGATGGCATTGCTGGCTCATTCCGCCATCAGCGCCGAGACAGTTCTATCACTGTTTGATTAGAGAAGATAGTGTTTTCCACCTCCTCCGTTGCTATTGGACAGCACTTCTGCAAGGCCGCCGGGTTTGCGTCTCCCCCGGCGGCTATTTTTTTGGCAAAAAAAAGACCGTCGCGAGGACGGTCTTACACATGATCAATATTCGGTCTAAACTAAGAAGCCGAGACTTGGCTGCGTTTGCGAGCCCGGTTATTCTTGATGACCTTTCCAGCCTTGAGGCAGGAGGTGCAGACCGTAATCCGCTTGGGAGTTCCGTCTACAAGGGCACGCACCGACTGAAGGTTTGGCATCCAACGCCTCTTGGTGATATTATGAGCGTGCGAGACGTTATTTCCAAACATTGGCTTTTTTCCACAAATTTCACAGCACTTGGCCATTTTATATCAAGCTCCTTTCAAAATACAGTCCCGTAATTTAGCGAGATTTTGACAAAAGGCAAGAAGATAATTCCTGGAAAATTCTGTTTTCATCCCGGTAGAACAATTCCGTTACCACCGATAATTTCCCATAACCCACTAAACTACAACACAATAGGGCCATGCGCCGGATGCTGCTGGCCCTTTCTGAAAATATAAGTATCCTCTCTATTTATTAATGCCAATTGCGTCCAGCGCAAAAGCATACTCAAAGGCGATTTCTTTGAGGTAGTCGTACCTCCCGGATGACCCCCCGTGTCCGGCACCCATATTCGTTTTGAGCAGTAATCGATTGTGGTCGGTCTTCAATGCTCTGAGCTTGGCTGTCCATTTGGCCGGTTCCCAGTACTGGACTCGTGGGTCATTCAAACCGGCCAGTACCAGTAGATGCGGGTAGTCCTTCGGCTCAACATTGTCGTACGGAGAATAGGATTTCATATAGCGATAGTATTCTTCTTCATTTGGATTGCCCCATTCCTCGTATTCTACCACGGTTAGCGGGATCGTTTCATCCAGCATGGTATTGATTACGTCGACAAACGGAACATCCGCCTCGATCACGGTGAACAGATCAGGTCGCATGTTGGCCACGGCACCCATCAACAGGCCACCAGCCGAACCGCCGCTTGCGACGAGTTTGTCAGACGAGCCGTATTCTTCCTTGAGAAGATGTTCTGCACAGGCGATGAAATCGGTAAACGTGTTCTTCTTTTTAAGGTATTTACCGTCTTCGTACCATTGTCTCCCCATTTCACCGCCGCCCCGTACCTGAGCAATTGCATAGACAAAACCGCGATCTATAAGGGATACACGATTGGACGAAAAATAAGGATCCATTGCGTAACCATAGGAACCGTAGCCATACAGCCAGATCGGATTGGTACCATCTTTCTTAAAACCCTTCTTATAGACTAGGGCAATTGGGACCTTAACGCCGTCGGGTGCGGTAGCCCAGATACGTTCCGAATCATATGCTGAAGGATCATACCCTCCAAGAACTTCCGTCTGCTTTTTTAATTCTCTGGTGCGATCAATTATGTCGTAGTCATAGATTGATTTGGGTGTGATCATTGATGTATAGGTAAACCGAAGTTTGGTGGAGTTGAAATCAGGGTTCTCGGCACCATATACAGCGTACACCGGTTCCGGAAAATCAATGTAATGATCGCTCATATCGGCCAGATTAAACAGATGAATCTGACGCATCCCGTTGGTGCGCTGGTAGACAGCCATATGATTCTTGAAAATATCGACGCCGGTCAGTTTGTTTTCATCTTCGTAAGGAATTAACTCCTTCCAATTATAGCTCGATGGATTATTGACCGGGGTGTAGACGAGCTTGAAATTTCTGGCATTGTCATTGGTCCTGATGATGAATCTGTCGTTATGATGGTAAACGTAGTACTCCATATTCTGCTGTCGAGGATGGATCAGGCGGAATTTACCTCCCGGATTGTCGGCGTCCAGGTAGTGAACTTCGCTGGTAACTGCGCTACCTAATTTGAGAAGGAGGTACTTCTTACTTTTTGTTTTGTCAATTCCGAGGAAAAATCGGCCGTCGTTTTCCTGGTAGACTAATTCATCATCGGCTTGGTCATTCCCTAAAACATGACGGTGGAGTTTGTCGGGCCGCAGGGATTCGTCCATAGTTGTGTAGAAGAGAGTTTTGTTGTCGTTGCCCCATTGAGCGCCGTAAGAAGTCTCTTTGATCTGGTCCTTGAGTAGTTCACCCGAGGTCAGGTCTTTTACAACCATCGTATACTTCTCTCGACCGGTATAGTCAAGAGAGTAGGCAAGGAGATTATGATCGGGTGAAACTTCGTAAGCGCCGAGAGAAAGATAGTCATGTCCTTCGGCCAGTTGGTTCAGATCAAGTGTGATCTCTTCGTCTGCGTCAAGACTGCCATTTTTGCGGCAATAAATCCGATATTGCTTGCCCTCTTCGTTACGATAGTAATAGAAATAGTTGTCGAGTTGGTAAGGAACTGATAAGTCGGTCTCTTTGATGCGACCGAGTAACTCATCATACAGCTTCGATTGGAACTCTTCTGTGTGCGCCATAACTGCATCGGAATAGTTGTTCTCGGCTTTGAGATAGTCGATAACTTTAGGATTCTCGCGGTCCCGCATCCAGTAATAATTGTCGGTGCGAACGTCGCCAAACATGCTGTCAACTCTTGGTTCAATCTCGGCTACCGGAGGAGCATCCAGCTGTTTTTTGGCACACGATGGTATAATTAAAATCCCCAACAGAAAGACAGAAAGCATTAGTGAAAATGGTCCGGACTGTCTACTCATAGCAAACTCCTACGGTTGATAGATCAATCGATTCATAGAAAACAGCATACGAGAATATCTACGGATAATCAACCGTGAGGTTCACCTGCGTACGAAAGAATAATGAGATCAGGCTCTCTTGAGCGACTACATACTGCAGTTGCTTACGGGCAGGCAGCCGGTGCGGGACCGCCGCCGAAGATATAATCTACCAGATATGTCAAATCTCCGATGTCAATCGGAAGCGGGGAGCTCATTCCATCGATATTTCCCTCGTCCTGGCAGGGCGGCTCCGGTCCGAGGATGAACAGGAAATCCACCATAAATGTCAGGTCAGTCACATCAATGTTGTCGCCCGGGTCGAAATTCACGTTGCCGGTAATCCCGAGGCAGCAATTTTCGCAGACATCACCAATACCGTTAGTATTCAGATCTTCCTGACCGGGATTGAATATGCCGGGGCAGTTATCGACATCGCCACAAATTCCATCGCCATCAATATCGTTGTGCGGATCAATCGGGCAAGCATCACAGATATCTCCGATACCGTCGTTATCAGCATCTTCCTGAAGCGGATTATTATCTGAAGGACAGTTGTCGCATACATCACCGATGCCGTCGATATCGGAATCTGTCTGGGACACATTGACATCGTCGGGGCAATTGTCACATCCATCGGCCACGTTGTCGTTATCAGTGTCTATGTTGTCGTCGTACCCGGGGCAAAAATCGCAAACATCTCCAAAGCCATCACCGTCAGTATCAGCTTGATCAGCATTGGCAACAAAGGGACAATTATCCACAGACGAACAAATACCGTCACCATCGCTGTCAATACAACAAGCTATCGATAGGGGAAGTCCATACACCCAGAACCAGGGATAGCCGGGTCCTTGACCGGACCACCAGTCATCCCAGGTATACCAGTTACCGTCGTACTCCTGCCAGACATCGCAAGTGTCATGCGTCTGTTCAACATCGAACATGATCGAAGGATAAGGTCCGGGGCCGGTCTCAGTATATTCGACGCCGATAAAAAACCATGAAGTGACACAAACCGTGTCCGGTAAGACAAACTCACCCACGTGGGGAAATTCGAAGTCGGCTGAATCGGCACTTATCGTATAGCGTGCAACCTCGTAAAATGGTTCATAGCAGGGTCCACCGATCAGACCGGGGGTGTAGATTATGATATCAAGCTGCACCGGCCAGTTCCAAGTCGGTTGGGCGTATAGAGGAAAACGAAAAGAGGTTATCTGGAAGGGGTAAGTCAACGGGTCACATACGGTAGGATCATAATAGATAACAGTCGATGATCCTTGAAATATGGTAGAGGAAAAACCAATCAGGGTGTCATTGGGATTGTGTTTGAAAATCTCACAAGTATCACCGGCGCGGTCCGCCGATGGCAGTTCAATCGCCTGTTGAATTCTAACTATTTCCCAGTCCTGCACAGTTGAGGCGCTTACAGCGCTGCTCAATAACAGAACGATCGCAATAGATACTACAATTTGCTTAGACATATGGGTACTTCCCGAAGGTCGGTTGTTGATTCTCATGTGTGACTTATATTCCAATTATAAGTCATTCCCTGCCCTCAGTAAAGCACCAAAATCGACTGTTACTCCGGCGGAAAACAGAGCGGCGGCGGACCGGCATCGAAAAGGTAACTGACAAAACAGGTCAAATCGATGACGTTCAATTCCTCATCGCCATTGCAGTCCATAGCTTGCCAAAATTGCGGCAACGGGCCACCGGCAAACATGTAGTCTACGTAAGTCGTCAAATCCGAAATATTTACCTCTCCATCGACAGTGAAGTCACCGCATATAAACTCTGGAAGAACCGACAGGTACCCGGCTGTTATATGAACCGCGGATGTATCCAGATAAGGATAATGTTCCCAGGAGATGTCAATCGAATCGAATGGAGGTCCTGAGACTTGAACCCAAACCAGACACTCCGGACCAGCCCACTGGGTGCAGACATAGTAAGTAGTGTCCGGAATAGAATCGACAATAACGCCAATTAGATTTCCTTGCGGATCCGAAAACCCGAAATGGTCGAGCATTGTATTCGGAATAATGTCGGTGGTGCGACTTACCATCGTATCAGGTATCGGCTCTATGTCAAGGTACAGGTTTAACAACGGAACTGAGCCATCCTGCGGCGCCAATCCGGGATTGAAGGGTGGGGCAACAATATTGGCCAGTCCCACGACACTTAAGTCCTGATTAGTGCCGGAGAGAGACCTGGCATCAATATACTGCCAGCCTGAGATAAGAGTGCCGACGGTATCGACGGTCACCTGAAATTGGGCCAGACCGGGATGGGAAAGCTGCAGCCAGAACTCAAATCCGGCGACAGTGTCACTCGTATTCTCCAAATAGATCGGAATCACTACACCGACATCACCTGGATAGGCAACGTTAGAGCCGACTACAAAATCTATGACAGGTTGGTGCTGAATGGAGGGTGCAGTGACGGCCAGCATGATCATGACCGCGAGAGTCGTGACGATTGGCCGGTTGCCTAAAAATGGGCGGTTAAAAGACATAATTCACCTCTGTTAACGGTTAAAAACTGTTAATCCTTTAACGAATATCCAAAAACTCTCCTGCGAATGTGTCTTATGAGTCTATCAACGAGTGCATATTTGGGCTACTCAGATGCAGAATGCTGTCAAAGGGAAGTCTGACTTTTGATGGAATCACAAATCAATCCCTCCCTTTGATACAGTACTGAATTTTTCTTTATTCAGGTGGGAGGCAAATAGGAGCCGGTCCTCCTGCAAACATAAATTCAACAAAACAGGTCAAATCGATGACGTTCAATTCTTCATCGCCATCGCAGTCCATAGCTTGCCAGAATTGCGGCAGCGGTCCACCGGCAAACATGTAGTCCACGTAAGTCGTCAGGTCCGAAATGTTAACTTCACCATCGACAGTAAAGTCGCCGCATACAAATTCGGGAAGAACCGACAGGAACCCGGCTGTTACATGAAGCGCGGATGTATCCAGATAAGCATAATAGTCCCAGGAGATGATCATCCAATCGTACGGTGATCCTTCGGAAACTTGAGATGAATCCACACAGTTCGGTCCGGACCACAGGTTGCAGACAAAATAATTGGTGTCCAGAATAGAATCGACAATAACGCCAATTAGATTTCCTTGCGGATCCGAGAACCCGAAATGGTCAAGCATTGTATTCGGAATAATGTCGGCCGTGCGACTTACCATCGTATCAGGTATTGGCACTACGTCAAGGTACAGGTTCAACAACGGAACTGAGCCGTCCTGCGGCGCTAATCCGGGATTGAACGGGGGCGCAACGATATTCGCCAGACCGATAACCTTGATATCCAGATTGGTACCTGAGAATGACACAGCATCGATGTACTGCCATCCAGAGATAAGAGTACCAATCGTGTCAACGGTCATCTGAAAATGGGCCAGGCCGGGATGGGAGAGCTGCAGCCAGAACGAAAAACCGGCGACGGTATCCGCTGTGTTTTGCAGGTAGATTGGAATCGCAACATTAGCGTCACCCGGGTTGGCAACATTGGAACCGACCGTGAAATCAATCAGAAGTTGCGAATTGACGGGGGTAGCCAAGAAAACTACGAGCAACAAGCCAGCGAGTATACAAACTCGGCCGTTTGTGAGTGAGGGAAAGCGGTTAAAGGACATAATTTACCTCTGTTAACGGTTAAGAACTGTTAATCCTTTAACTAATATTCAGCAATACTCCTGCGAGCGCGTTAAATTGATCGGTCAATGTGTACTTTATCAAAATACCCAGATCCCGAATTTTGTCAAGTAGAAAGCAGTCCACTGTATGACACGGTAGGCAGAAGGCTTGGTGAGAAAGAAGAAATGACCTCATCGCTCTGATTCCGGGCAATAAAAAAGGCGCACCGGACGGCGCGCCTTTGTGTAAATCAATCAAGTAATCAATGGCTACAGTTCGGTTCAGGTCCGTTGTCGAACATGTAGTCAACCAAGTGGGTCAGATCCGAAATCGTGATTCCCGCTGAGCCGTCTATATCGGCCATTGCAAATTCCGGTGGCGACGGTCCGCCTTCAAAGAAGTAGGACACGAAGAAAATGATATCGTTGATGTCGGGGCAAACCAAGTCACCGTTGATATCGCCGCAGTTAATATCACAGGCATCGCCGCTCCCATCGCCATCAGTGTCAACCTGATTCGGGTTATAGTGATTCACGCAGTTGTCGCAGACATCGCCGAGACCGTCGGCATCAGCATCCATCTGGTCAGAGTTGGCATTTTCGGGGCAGTTATCGCAGGCGTCAGCATGCCCGTCGGTATCGACATCGGCCAGGTCGTCATAGCCGGGGCAGGCGTCACAGCCGTCAGCTACGCCATCGCCGTCAGCGTCGGCGAAATCATCATATCCGGGGCAGGCATCGCACGGATCACCCACGCCGTCACCGTCGCTGTCGGTCTGGTCGGGGTTGTTGTCGACCGGGCAGTTGTCGACATCGGCACAGAAGCCGTCTTCATCGACATCGTTCTCACTGTCGTTCGGGCAAACGTCGCAGACGTCGCCGATCATGTCGCCATCGGTGTCAAGCTGGTCCTCGTTGGCAACATTGGGGCAGTTGTCGAAGATATCACAGGCGCCGTCGCCATCGCTGTCGGCCAGACCGCTCTGATCACAACTCTGGGAGCCTTTGAAAGCTACTGTCGGGTCACCGAACAGCGTCAGTTGATAAGTGCACCAGCGCATGCAGGACTCGTTGATGCGATAGAGGTTGTCCTCTTTAGAGTCCTGGTTGGCCATTGCCAGTTGCACTTTTCCCTCGGAGAAGATGGCATCGAAAAACTCGCGGTCGAACCGCTGCGAGGGACCGTCGGTATTGCTGGTGCCCCAGCCGTAGCGGGCGTTCATGATCACCGCAAAAGCACCGGAGGCGGTCTTGATAGTGGCGTATTCCGCCCAGCAGTCTGGGCCGTCAAAACAGCCGGCATAGCAACCCTGGGAATAGATGAAGCAGAGTTTGTCGTTGACAAAGGAACTGGCGGCCGTACTGCTACTCATTTTGAGGGCCCAGCTGGTGTTACTGTGGCCGTAATGGTTGATAATGTGAACGCCGTTATTGATGCGGTCGATCAGTTCCGAAGCCGCCCAGGTCTGGACCATGTCGTACAGCTTATCGATCTCGTATATGTCAGTCGGAAGACCGGCGGTGGTGTAACCATGCGTGGAATTGATGTCAATGATCTCGTCTTTGGAATAACCACCGTACTCTCCGTAGCCGCCGAATCCCAGGTGTTCCCCAAGCCAAACGGCCTTCTTAAGGTAAGGGTCATCGACCGTCAAATAATTCAGCGTTTTGCTGACGAACAGATTGGCCTCGCTGGTGCCCCCAACCGAGGCGCGGCCGACATACACTTCAGCCACCATGTCAACATCCATGCCTTTGAAACCGTCACCTGGCTCACCCCAGTATGAGTCGCTGTCGTAATTGTAAGTGTTATCCAGGCAGGCAAAATAGATATCACCTGGCATGTTGTATTCAATATACGGACTTCCGCTTTCCCAACTCTTCACATACAGATTCACAGCCGGGATGAGGTTGTCATCGCCGCCGATGAGCACATACTGAATGCCGTCGGTCTCGTACACCGTGCGGATATAGTCACGGACAGCAGTCGGGTCGGTGCTGCCGATATCGGTGGTGGTGCGGATTTCGGTCGGGATACCGGTGGTGTCATGGTAATCTTTTAGTATCTGGAATGATCCCACCAGATCCGGTGTCGTGATAATAAGAAGGTCAAAATTGCCTTTGGCGTCGCGCATGGCCGCCGGGTAGGTAGATATTACATCCGGATTATCGATGCGGGTGCGCACCTCGGCTTCATCGGTCGCCACCCCGCGATAAAGAGAAACGGACCTCTCCGAAGACTCGGTGTTAACGACAACACTCATATTCGGATAGTAGTACAGTTCACCTGAAGAGGGGACATACTCGACCGGGCTGAGTTTCAGGACAGCAAAACTGTACCCGCGGAAGCTCTGGGTGCCAATATTTTCAAAACGAACGGCCGGAAACGGCTGATCAGAGCCATAGATAGCCGGGTCCGGAGTCGGCACAACTATTTCACTGGGATCAGCAGAAAGCGGAGCCGGTTGGGCAACCGGTTCGATCAGGAAATCCCTACCGATCAGAACCCGCTCGCCGGTTTCAATAGCCACACTGGTGACTTCGGTGCCGTACGGGAGCAGAATATGCGTTCCACGGGCCGGCAGCGCCGGCTGGCCGATATTGCCGCCGTTGGGAGCGTTATTCATAATTATGCGGTGGTAGGATTCACCGTCGATTACCACCGGTGTAACCTCCGGTTGGTCAAAGGAGTAGTCCATGACAATCTGCTCTGCCGAGGCGATATCCGTGGATATCAGCAGCAGAAGCAGAAGGAGTGTGAGCGCGAAGAGGCTCGTGATGCTCGGTTTCTCTTTGGAGTGGTTTCGGTTTGTCATTTCTCTGCCTATCACGATTTAGTGAGGGTGTAAATTGTTTTCGTCGATTCGGGGCGTAGCAATCTTATCGAATATCGTCCTTCGGTCCAGGTTTGCAGCCATCGAAAGTGTAAGGTATTGCCAATGGGTACTTTGCTCTATATTATACCC